>JBOHCP010000390.1:0-5429 GCA_050698875.1 Streptosporangiaceae bacterium
GCTCCGGGCGGCGCGGCTCCCAGCGGAGCGGCGGAGAGCGGCGGCCAGGGGGCTGGCGCCGAGCACGAGGGTGCTCGCGAGCAGGCCGAGGCCGCCGCGGCGGAGGCGAGCGTCAAGCTCGCCGAGCGGACCGCCGACCTGCAGCGGCTGCAGGCCGAGTACGCCAACTACCGCAAGCGGGTCGACCGCGACCGGCTGGCGGTGCGGGAGCAGGCGCTGGCCAACGTGCTCAACGAGCTGGTGCCGGTGCTCGACGACATCGGCCGGGCCAGGGAGCACGGCGAGCTGGTCGGTGGCTTCAAGTCCGTCGGCGAGTCGCTGGAAGGCATCGCCGCCAAGCTCGGTCTGACGTCGTTCGGCGAGGCCGGCGACCCGTTCGACCCGATGCAGCACGAGGCGCTGATGCACTCGTATTCGGCGAGCGTGACCGAGCCCACCGCGGTGCAGATCCTGCAGCCCGGCTACAAGGTGGGCGAGCGGATCATCCGCCCGGCGAGGGTGGCAGTTGCCGAGCCCGGTGACGACGCCGCCGAGTCGGTGGGTGCTGCCGCCGAGGCCGACGGTGACGCCGAGGCCGACAGTGATGCCGAGGCCGACGGTGACGCCGCCGGCGACGGCGACGCCGCGGGGTCGGCCGGCGAGGACGGCGGTGGCGGCCAGGGCGAGACCGGCGGCGAGAACGGCGAACCGGGCGCCGCGCCCGACGACACCGCCGGGTGAACTCCGATGAACACTGAGCCGGGGCCGGTCGCCTGGGTAACCGGGCCGCTGGCCCCGGCTGGGGAAGAGCTCCCGAAAGAGGCGCGTTGAGCACCAAGGATTACCTGGAGAAGGATTTCTACAAGACCCTCGGGGTGACCAAGGGCGCGTCGGCGGACGACATCAAGAAGGCATACCGCAAGCTCGCCCGCAAGTACCACCCCGACGCCAATGAGGGCGATCCGAAGGCCGAGGCGCGGTTCAAGGAGATCTCCGAGGCCTACACCGTGCTGTCCGACGAAGGTCGCCGCAAGGAGTACGACGAGGCTCGCACGCTGTTCGGCGGTGGCGTCCGGATGCCAGGGTCCGCAACCGGCGGTGGCTACAACTTCGACCTGGGGGACCTTTTCGGCAGCGCGGGCGGCGCGGGCGGACGGCTCGGCGACCTGCTGGGCGGTGTCTTCGGTGGTCGCGGCGGCGGCACCACGGGCACCAGGGCCAGGCCGCGGCGCGGTGCAGATGTCGAGACCGAGACGTCGCTGTCCTTTAGCGATGCCATCAACGGCGCGACGGTGTCACTGCGACTCACCGGGGAGGGTCCCTGCCAGGTGTGCAAGGGCACCGGCGCCAAGGCCGGCACGGTCCCACGGGTGTGCCCGACCTGCGAGGGCACCGGCCAGGGTAGCCGCAACCTGGGTAGCTTCGCGTTCTCCGAGCCGTGCCGGACGTGCCGCGGCCGCGGGCTCGTCGTCGACGATCCCTGCCCGACCTGCTCCGGCAGCGGGCGCGCCATGAGCACCCGTACCGTCCAGGCGAGGATCCCGGCAGGGGTCGACGACGGGCAGCGGATCAAGCTCGCCGGAAAGGGCGCGCGCGGTGAGAACGGCGGCCCGCCCGGCGACCTGTATGTCCGGGTCCACGTCCAGCCGCACCCGCACGGGACGTTCGGCCGGTCGGGCGCGAACCTCACCATCACCGTGCCCGTCACGTTCGCCGAGGCGGCGCTCGGCGCCGAGGTCAAGGTGCCCTCGCTTGGTGGCATGCCGGTGAGCCTGCGGATCCCGGCCGGCACGCCAGGCGGCCGGACGTTCCGGGTCCGCGGCAAGGGAGTCAGGCGCAAGGACGGCACCATGGGTGACCTGCTCGTCACTGTGAACGTGCAGGTCCCGGTCGGGCTGACCGACAAGGCACGGGCCGCGCTCGAGCAGTTCCGGGACGCCACCGCCAGCGGCGACCCGCGAGCCGACCTGTTGCGGGACGCGAACGGCTAGCCTCCGGAGGGAGATGACATGACCAGCGGCTTCGAGCTCACCGATGACACGCCCGTGTACGTCATCTCGGTGGCGGCTCAGCTGTCGGGCCTGCACCCGCAGACGCTGCGCGCCTACGACCGGCTGGGCCTGGTCTCGCCTGGCCGGACGGCCGGCCGAGGGCGTCGCTACTCGCTGCACGACATCCTGATCCTGCGTGAGGTGCAGCGTCTCTCCCAGGAGGAGGGCATCAACCTCAGCGGGATCAAGCGCATCCTCGAGCTCGAGCTGGCCGAGCGGCGGAGCCGGGGGCTCCTGGCCGAGTTGCACGCCGAGATCAGCCAGCTGCGCGTCGAGCTGGAGTCGACTCGCGCCGTGGCCGCCCGGCTCGCAAGCCTGGCCCGCGGCAAGGCCGACGGCGCCGCGCTCGTCCCGGTTCGGCAGCCGAGCGCCGACCGGCCGCCCGCGGGCGCCGGCCTTGGTTCCGATGGCGGACAGCCCCTCGCCGTCGAGCTCAACCCACAGCCGAGCGGGACCGGGGCCGACACGGGCTGATCCGCGAACCGAAGTCCGCGTCGCTGACCCACACATAGTTCACGCATCCGGACAGACAGAGGAAGAAACGGCGGACAGTGGACGAGAAGCTGACTAGGAAGAGTCAGGAGGCTCTGCTCGCGGCACAGCAGATGGCGGCCGCGGCGGGCAATCCCAGCGTGGACGGCCTGCACCTGCTCGCCGCTCTGGTCAAGCAGGACGGCGGCACGGCAGCGCCGCTGCTCCGGGCCGTCGGCGCCGACCCGGCCGACCTGCTCGCCAAGGTCCGAGCTGAGCTGGCCCGGATGCCGAAGGCTGCGGGCGCAACGGTCAGCGCGCCGCAGACTTCGCGCCAGCTGCTGGCGACGTTGGCGACGGCCGGCAAGCTGGCTGCCGAGATGTCGGACGACTACCTCTCCACCGAGCACCTCCTCGTCGGTCTGGCCACCGACGGCGGCCAGACTGCCGACCTACTGCGCGCGGCCGGAGCCGGGCCCAGGCAGCTCACCGACGCCTTCGAACAGGTCCGCGGCCATGCCCGGGTCACATCAGAGGACCCCGAGGGCACCTATCAGGCGCTGGAGAAGTACGGCATCGACCTCACCCAGAGCGCCCGCGCTGGCAAGCTCGACCCGGTCATCGGGCGTGACACGGAGATTCGCCGCGTCATCCAGGTGCTGTCCAGGCGCACCAAGAACAACCCGGTGCTCATCGGCGAGCCTGGCGTCGGCAAGACCGCGGTCGTCGAGGGGCTGGCACAGCGCATCGTGGCAGGTGACGTGCCCGAGTCGCTGCGCGGCAAGCGGGTGGTGGCACTCGACCTGGGCGCGATGGTCGCCGGCGCCAAATACCGCGGCGAGTTCGAGGAGCGGCTCAAGGCGGTCCTCAACGAGATCAAGCAGAGCGACGGCCAGATCATCACCTTCATCGACGAGCTACACACCGTTGTCGGCGCCGGAGCGGCCGAGGGGGCGATGGATGCGGGCAACATGCTCAAGCCCATGCTCGCGCGCGGCGAGCTGCGCATGGTCGGCGCGACGACGCTCGACGAGTACCGGAAGCGGATCGAGAAGGACCCGGCCCTGGAACGCAGGTTCCAGCAGGTGCTCATCGGCGAGCCATCCGGCGATGACACCATCGCCATCCTCCGCGGGCTGAAGGGCCGCTACGAGGCGCACCACCAGGTGCAGATCTCGGACGCCGCCCTCGTCGCCGCCGCAACGCTGTCGGACCGGTACATCACCGGGCGGTTCCTGCCAGACAAGGCGATCGACTTGATCGACGAGGCCGCGTCCCGGCTCCGGATGGAGATCGACTCGCGGCCGGTGGAGATCGACGAGCTGCAGCGCGCCGTCGACCGAATGAAGATGGAAGAAATGGCGCTTGCCAAAGAGAACGACGCGGCCAGCCGTGACCGGCTGGAGCGGCTGCGCGCCGACCTCGCGGACAAGCAGGAGCAGCTCACCGCTCTGGTGGCTCGGTGGGATCGGGAGAAGACCAGCCTGAACAAGGTCGGCGAGCTCAAGAAGCAACTCGACGAACTGGCCGGCCAGGCGGAGCGGGCCCAGCGCGATGCTGACTTCGAGACGGCATCCCGGCTCATGTACGGCGAAATCCCGACGCTGGAGCGGCAGATCGCCGAAGCTTCGGCGGCTGCCAGCGAGGACGACGGGTCCGTCAGCGGGACCGGTGGGGGCGCCGCGCCAATGGTCAAGGAGGAAGTCGGCCCCGACGACGTGGCGGACGTCGTGTCGTCCTGGACCGGCATCCCGGCGGGCAGGCTGATGGAGGGCGAGACCGGCAAGCTGCTGCGGATGGAGGACGAGCTCGGCCACCGGCTAGTCGGCCAGCAGCGCGCAGTGCAGGCAGTGTCGGATGCGGTCCGCAGGTCGAGGGCCGGAATCTCCGATCCGGACCGGCCGTCAGGCTCGTTCCTGTTCCTCGGCCCAACCGGCGTGGGCAAGACCGAGCTGGCCAAGGCGCTTGCGGAGTTCCTGTTCGACGACGAGCGGGCGATCATCAGGATCGACATGAGCGAGTACTCCGAGCGGCACTCGGTAGCGAGGCTCGTCGGCGCCCCGCCGGGCTATGTCGGCTACGAAGAGGGCGGCCAGCTTACCGAGGCGGTCCGTCGCCGACCCTACTGCGTGGTGCTGCTCGACGAGGTGGAGAAGGCGCATCCCGAGGTCTTCGACGTCCTGCTGCAGGTTCTCGACGACGGGCGGCTCACCGACGGACAGGGCCGAACGGTGGACTTCCGTAACACGATCCTGATCCTGACATCTAACCTCGGGTCGCAGTTCATCGCCGATCCGACGCTGGACGAGAACGCGACGACGGAGCAGGTGCTGGCGGTGGTCCGGGCTACCTTCAAGCCCGAGTTCCTGAACCGGCTCGATGACATCATCGTGTTCGACGCGCTGACTACCGACGAGCTGACTCAGATCGTGGACCTGCAGGTGCAGCGGCTCGCAGCGCGGCTGTCCGGGCGGCGGCTGACGCTGGTCGTGACGCTCGCGGCGAGGGAGTGGCTGGCCGTCACCGGCTTTGACCCCGTCTACGGTGCCCGGCCGCTACGACGGCTCATCCAGTCCGCGATCGGCGACAAGCTCGCACGCGAGCTGATCGCCGGCGAGATCACCGACGGTGACACGGTGGCGGTCTACCTCGACGAGGTTGCGGATGCGCTGCAGGTCGGGCCGGAGCGGACGGCGGCGGCGGCGGGGCATTCGAGCTAGCAAGCTTGGGTGGTTGCAAGCTTGGGTGGTTGTGGTCTTTGATTTTGAGTCAAGTCTGGTGTTTTCCGGTCGGTTTTGCCGGCTTGATGGTCGCGGGGGTTCAGGCGGCGAGGCCGGCTTGGGTGGCGAGGTCGTCGATCGCGCGGGTGCAGGCGCGGCTGGCGGCGGCGAGGCCGGGATCGGCGGGGCTGGCGAGGCGGGCCAGGCC
>JBOHCP010000391.1:0-5428 GCA_050698875.1 Streptosporangiaceae bacterium
GTCCAGGACCGGGCCGAAGGCCTGCCGGACCAGTTCCACCACCATCTCATGTTCGAGGTTGCCCGCCGCGGCCACCACCAGATGCTCGGGGGTGTACCTGGCCTGGTAGTGCTCGAAGATGTGGTCCCGGCTGATCGCGTTGATCGAGTCCGTGGTGCCCAGGATCGGCTGGCCCAGCGGGGTGTCGCCGAACAGCTTGGCGGTGAACGCCTCGTGCACGGTGTCCGACGGGTCGTCGTCGTTCATCGCGATCTCTTCGAGCACCACGTTGCGCTCGGCGTCCACGTCCTTCGGCGTGATCAGCGAGCTGTGCACCATGTCGGACAGGATGTCGACGGCCAGCGGCAGGTCCTCGTCGAGCACCCGCGCGTAGTAGCAGGTGTACTCCTTGGCGGTGAACGCGTTCAGCTCGCCGCCGACCATGTCCATCTCCGAGGAGATCTCCAGCGCGGTGCGCCGCTTGGTGCCCTTGAACAGCAGGTGCTCCAGGTAGTGGGTCGCGCCCGCGTGTGTCTCGTCCTCGTCGCGGGAGCCGACGCCTACCCAGATGCCCAGGGCGACGGAGTGAACCGCGGGCAGGTGCTCGGTGACTACCCGCAGACCGCCGGGAAGGACCGTGCGACTGACACCATGGGATCGTTCGGTAGCCATCTATTCGTGATGCCCGCGGGTGCGGTGCCGGGTCCGGCGCTGTCCGTCCTGGCCGTCGCGGTCCCCCCGGTCACGGTCGCCGCCCCGGTCCCTGGGGGGGCCGGAGCGCTCGCCGCGCGAGTCGCCGCCGGACAGGTCCTCGCCGGCCGCCTCGCGCTCCACCACCTCGACCGGGACGAGCGACAGCTTGCCGCGGTCATCGACCTCGCGGATCTCGACCTGGATCTTGTCGCCGATGTGCACCACGTCGTCGATGTTCTCGATCCGCCGGCCGCCGTGCAGCTTGCGGATCTGGGTGATGTGCAGCAGGCCGTCCTTGCCGGGCAGCAGCGAGACGAACGCGCCGAACGTGGTCGTCTTCACCACCGTGCCGATGAACCGCTCGCCGACTTCGGGCATGTGCGGGTTGGCGATCGCGTTGATCGCGGCCCGCGCCGCCTCGGCCGACGACCCGTCGGTGGCCCCGACGTAGATGGTGCCGTCGTCCTCGATCGTGATCTCGGCGCCGGTGTCGTCCTGGATCGAGTTGATCATCTTGCCCTTCGGGCCGATGACCTCGCCGATCTTGTCCACCGGGACCTTGATCGTGATGATCCGCGGCGCCAGCTCGCTCATGTCGTTCGGCTGGTCGATCGCCTCGCGCATCACGCCGAGGATGGTCAGCCGGGCACTGCGAGCCTGCCGGAGCGCGGCACCGAGCACACTCGCCGGGATGCCGTCGAGCTTGGTGTCCAGCTGCATGGCCGTGATGACGTCCCTGGTGCCGGCCACCTTGAAGTCCATGTCGCCGAACGCGTCCTCGGCTCCGAGGATGTCGGTCAGCGTCACGTACTCACCGCCCTCGTGGATGAGGCCCATCGCGATGCCCGCCACCATGTCCTTCAGCGGCACGCCCGCGTCCAGCAGCGACATGGTGGACGCGCACACCGAGCCCATCGACGTCGAGCCGTTCGACCCGATGGCCTCCGAGACCTGCCGGATCGCGTACGGGAACTCCTCCCGGCTGGGCAGCACCGGGACGAGCGCCCGCTCCGCGAGCGCGCCGTGCCCGATCTCCCGCCGCTTGGGCGAGCCGACCCGGCCGGTCTCGCCGGTGGAGTACGGCGGCATGTTGTAGTTGTGCATGTAGCGCTTGGTCTTGTCCGGGTTCAGCGTGTCGATCATCTGCTCCATCCGGAGCATGTTGAGCGTCGTGACGCCGAGCACCTGGGTCTCGCCGCGCTCGAACAGCGCCGAGCCGTGCACCCGCGGCAGCACGCCGGCCTCGGCGGACAGCTGCCGGATGTCCGCGACACCGCGGCCGTCGATGCGCAGCGCGTCCCGGATGATCCGCTGCCTGACCAGCTTCTTGTTCAGCGCGCGGAACGCCTCGCCGATCTCCTTCTCCCGGCCCTCGAACTGCGCCAGCAGCTTCTCGCTCGCGAGTGCCTTGATCCGGTCGGTCTCGGTGCCGCGCTCGGTCTTGCCCGCGATGGTGAGCGCCTGGGCCAGGTCGCCGCCGACCTCGGCCTCGAGCGCGGCGAGCACGTCGGCTCCGTAGTCCGCGAACGTGGGGAACTCGGCGGTCTCCTTGGCGGCGTTGGCGGCCACCTGGAGCTGAGCATCGCAGAGCGCCTTGATGAACGGCTTGGCCGCGTCGAGGCCCGCCGCGACGGTCTCCTCATTCGGCGCCACCGCGCCGCTGGCCGCGTCGGCGAGCAGCCGCAGCGTGCTTGGCGTGGACTCGGCCTCGACCATCATGATCGCGACGTCGCCGTCGTCGAGCACGCGACCGGCCACGACCATGTCGAAGGTGGCCTCCTCGAGCTGCGAGTACGTCGGGAAGCACACCCACTGGCCCCTGATCAGCCCGACCCGGACGCCGCCGATGGGGCCCGAGAACGGCAGCCCGGCTAGCTGGGTCGACATCGAGGCCGCGTTGATGGCCACCACGTCGTACAGGTGCTCAGGATGCAGGGCCAGGATCGTCTCCACGACCTGGACTTCGTTGCGCAGGCCCTTCACGAACGACGGCCGGAGCGGCCGGTCGATCAGCCGGCAGGTCAGGATGGCGTCCTCGGACGGACGGCCCTCCCGCCGGAAGAACGAGCCGGGGATGCGGCCCGCCGCGTACATCCGCTCCTCGACGTCGACGGTGAGCGGGAAGAAATCGGTCCCCTCGCGGGGGCTCTTGCTCGCCGTCGTCGTCGACAGGACGACGCTCTCGTCGTCGAGATAGACCACGGCCGAGCCGCCCGCCAGCTTGGCGAGCCTGCCGGTCTCGAACCGGATCGTGTGCGTACCGAAAGTGCCGTTGTCGATAGTGACTTCGGCGGTGTAGACACCCTCCACGGGTGACCTCCTTGGCTGAGGTCCCGCGTGCTGTCCGCCGCCATCGCGGTGCGCCAGGCCGGGCGGCTGACCATGTCGTCGGTCAGCCGTCACTTCCGGATTCCGGCGGCCAGCCGGTCTTCGATCGAAGTCCTCGGCCCAGAACTGACCCGAGAACCACTACCGAGGACCGGCCCGCTGGGCGCTACCAGCGCTCCTGGCCGGAGCCGCGGGATGTTGATCTCTACGTTATCTAGTTGTCCAGACGGTGCTGTCTGCCGGTACGGAAAGCGGGGCGGCGCCTGCCACCCCGCTGAGCCTGTTACCGGCGCAGGCCGAGGTTCTCGATCAGCGCCCGGTACCTGCTGATGTCCTTGCGGGCGAGGTACTGCAGCAGCCGCCGACGGCGGCCGACAAGCAGCAGCAGGCCGCGACGGCTGTGATGGTCGTGCTTGTGCACCTTGAGGTGCTCAGTCAGATCTGAGATCCGCCGAGTCAGCAGCGCGACCTGGACCTCCGGCGAGCCGGTGTCACCCTCATTGGTCGCGTGCCCGGCGATGATCTCCTTCTTCACCGTGGTGTCGAGCGGCACGTTGCTCCCTTGATCGGTTCTTTGATGGTAAATGTCCCCCACTGTGGTCAGCCGCCTGAGGGCACAGCTAACCGGGCCGGACAACCGGCCGATCCACAACGGTACCACGAGGCCCGGCCGGACCCGACACCGGCGGAGCCGGCACGGCCATCGTAACCTCGTTACCATTTTAGTATCTGTGCGGCAAACCCGGCAGCCGGCCCTCGCGTGTAACGCTGTGTCCGAGCCATCGGGGAGCCGCGGTGAGCCGTCGCGGCGACGACTTCGGGAAATTCTACGAGGCCACGCCCCGGTTCCGCGAAGCGTGCACCTGGCGGCGCTCCGAGCGCGGACAGCTAGCTGCTAGCCCGCGGTCAGCAGGCGCCGGGCGTCCCCGACGTCGATGTGCATCTGCCGCACGAGGGCCTCGACCGAGTCGAACCTGACCGTGGCCCGCAGCCTGGCGACGAAGTCGACCGCCACGTGCATCCCGTACAGGTCCAGGTCGTCGCGGTCGAGCGCGTGTGCCTCGACCGCGCGGTCCTGGCCGTCGAAGGTGGGGTTGGTGCCGACGGAGATCGCGGCCGGCCACCGTTGCGTCTCGGTGCCCGCCGCGTCCAGGCTGGCCAGCCAGCCGGCGTAGATGCCGTCGGCCGGGACGGCGGTGTGCGGCGGCGGCTCCAGGTTCGCGGTGGGAAATCCCAGCGACCGCCCGCGCTGATTCCCCCGGACGACGACTCCCTCGACCCGGTGCGGCCGACCGAGCTGCTCGGCCGCCGCCGCCACCAGGCCGTCGGCCAGCAGGGCCCGGATGGCTGTCGAGGAGATGGTGACTCCGTTCTCGCTCAGCAGCGGCACACCCGTCACTGCGAACTCGTACTTCTCACCGAGCTCGGCCAGCAGCGCCACGTCCCCCGCCGCCTTGTGCCCGAACCGGAAGTTCTCCCCGACGACTACCCGCGTCGCGTGCAGCCGGTCGACCAGTACCATCCGGACGAACTCGTCGGGCCCGAGCCGGGAGAACTCCAGCGTGAACGGAATGACGCAGACCGCATCGACGCCAAGCCCGGCGAGCAGCTGCAGTCTGCGTCGCGTGGTGCACAGCAGCGCCGGGTGCGAGCCAGGCCTGACCACCTCGTGGGGATGCGGGTCGAACGTCACCACGACGACCGGCAGGCCAAGGTCAGCCGCCATCTGCCGGGCGCGGGAGACGATTCGCTGGTGGCCGCGGTGCACCCCGTCAAACTCGCCGATGGTGACCACCGAGGCGCCCCAGTCACCAGGCACGTCGGCCGGGCTTAGCCAGCGCTGCATGCGACCAGCCTGCCACGCGCTCAGGCCGGCGGGCGCGTCAGGACCCAGCGGCCACGAACACCGCCAGCGGCCGCGCCCGGCCGTCGGCGTCTGTCAGCAGCGCCACCAGCGTGCCGTCCGGTGCGAACGCCGCGACCGGCTGCTCGCCCGTTCCCGTCGCCTCAAGCCTGGCGCCGTGCGCCACCGCGCCCGCCTGCGCCTGCGTAAGGTCCCGCCGCGGGAACGCCGCCGCCGCCGCCACCGCCAGCGGAATCGTCGTAGGGTCGGCGGCTAGCTGATCCAGCGTCCGCGCCTGGCTGGCCAGATACGGGCCGACCCGGGTGCGGCGCAGCGTGGTCAGGTGCCCGCCGACGCCCAGCGCCCCGCCGAGGTCCCGCGCAAGCGCCCGGACGTACGTGCCGCTGGAGCACGTCAGCCGGGCCTCGACGTCGACCACGTCGCCGACGCGGCGGACGGCGTCGATCACGAACTCGCGCACGGTCACGGTCCTCGCGGCAAGGCGCGGCGGCTGGCCGGCCCGGACAAGCCGGTACGACCGCTGACCGCCGACCTTGATCGCGCTGACAGCGGGCGGTACCTGGG
>JBOHCP010000392.1:0-5417 GCA_050698875.1 Streptosporangiaceae bacterium
CGCGGACCGGCTTAAGGCAGCCGGGTACGAGCAAGTCGCGGGCGACAGGTTTGAAAAGCCGGTCCACGACGTCCCAGTAGGAGTCTCCGGCGTCGCCCCACCGATACCGACCTACCGTGCCGCAATCGATGTCCTTGTCCCCGCCTACACAAGCCGTCCACGGCACAACGTGCGAATTGGCCCCGACCTCGTAACAACGGAGGTCCTCGGCCTTCAGGTGGCGCTGGCGCGCAATCCTGTCGAGCTGACGCTGGACCTGCGCCGCCTCAGTGGCGACACGATGACAGTAGGGCTGTTGTTCCCAAACGAGGTCAGCGCGCTGACCCTGAAGGCCCTTGCCACTAGCGTCCGGACGAAACCCACGGATGTCATCGATATCTGGCGCTGCCTCGAGATCTGCCTGGCAGCCAGAGTAGACGCGGCAGACTTCCGCCGCGGAACGGCCGCTGAAGGCGCGGCGATCATCCGAAAACTCTTCGACGGCCGAGGCAGCCCAGGCATCCAGACACTGGCCCAGCAGCAGCGCCTCAGCCCAGACGCCGCTGATCAACGCTACACACGCATCCGTGCCCTGATCGAACGCCTGCTGCCGCCGACCTGAGAAGCGACTCAACTCGTGTCGCCCAGCTTGCTTATGCGCCAGCCGGCTCATGTTGAAATAGAGGCGATCGCGAGGCTCCAAAGCTCGAGTCTCTGCACCTCGATCACCTGCATGATCAGGCATTATGTGGCCCGAAAGGCGAAGGTGATCTTCGATCACCCACATAATGCCGATGTGCGGGCGAGCTTTGGGCGTCGCCTCACGGCCGTCGGTGTTGGCTTTTGCGCCACCGAACAGCGTCAGGTGTTCGGTGGCTCAGTCAGGCACGGCCGTCCCCGCGGGCACGCTCACCAGCTCGGCAACGTTGCGGCCCACAAGGTCACTGGCTTCCGCCAGCTTGATCGCGCGGACGAGCGCGTTCCGCGTGATCTGCAGCGTCCGGGTTGACCGGTCGGCCGACAGCCTCACCAGCGCTGACCGAACCTGCCGCGCCGTCAGGTCACGCAGCTTCGCCTTGCCGATCAGCGCCATGAGCGGATCCAGCACCTCCCGGTACGTCGACATCGTCTTGGCCGATCGGCCGTCCAGCCCGTCAGCCAGCCAGTCATCGACGCACTGCCTAACCGTGTAGATATGCGAGGTGCGCAGCCCCTCGGCCAGCTCCTCATGCAGCGCTTTGAGCTTGTCCTTCACGTCCGCCCGGTTACGGCCGCTCACCTTGCGGCGGAGCCGCGTGCCGTCGGGCGCCTCACCGAGCGAGATGACCCCGCGCCACCGGCCCGAGCACGTCCGGTGATACCGGGCGTCCGAGCACTCCGTGCCGACCCGGTGGTCGTAGTAGATCGAGTCGTCGCCATGGCCGCGACGACTGGTGGTGTGCACCACACCAGGAGCCTAACACATTTGGCTCCCACTTTGGCTCCCATGCAATCTTGCATCAAGATCCACGAAGCTCTGACCTGGTCGGGATGGCGGGATTCGAACCCGCGGCCTCCTGCTCCCAAAGCAGGCGCGCTAACCAAGCTGCGCTACATCCCGTCGCCCCGAGCCAAGCCATGCTGGCACCACGGGCTCGATGACCAGTGAAGCGGCGCTCGCCCATCCGGACACGCCGACCGCACCGGTAAGTGTACGGGAGCGCGGACCTGATCCGATAACGCCTTCGCCGGACCGCGCTCCCTCGCTGGCTGCATCACGGGCAGGCTCGGCCGGCTATCGCGGCCAGCACCGGCATTGGCCATCATGGCCGGCGATGGGAACATCGACGGTATGGCACGGTCCAGCGCTGACGCCGCCGGGAAGGCGGCTGGCCACCGAGACCGCTCGTCCAGTCGACCACGGTCTGCCAAGTCTCCGGCCGAGCGACTGGCCAGCTACCAGGCGAAGCGCGACTTCACCCGCACGCCGGAACCCGCCGGCGAGCCCGGGCGCAGGCCGGCGCGAGACCCCCAGGCCGCCCAAGCCGGTCAGCCGCTGCGCTTCGTGGTCCAGCGGCACCGCGCCCGCCGCCGGCACTACGACCTCCGCTTCGAAATGGACGGTGTACTCGCCAGCTGGGCGGTGCCGAACGGGCCCACGCTCGATCCGAAAGCCAGGCGCCTCGCCGTGCACGTCGAGGACCACCCGATGGAGTACATCGATTTCGAGGGCGTGATCCCGCACGGCGAGTACGGCGGCGGGGACGTCATCGTGTGGGACATCGGCACCTGGGAGCCGTACGAGACCGACGATCCGGTGGCCGCGGTGGCCAGCGGCGAACTCCACGCGGTTGTCCACGGCCACAAGCTGAAGGGCAAGTTCATCCTGGTTCAGCGCGGCCGCAGCCGGGACGAGGAGAACCAGTGGCTGCTGATCCACAAGGACGATGACTACGCGGTCAGCGGCTGGGACGCCGAGACCTACCCTCGCTCGGTGCTCACCGGGCGCACCAACGAGGAGGTCAAAGCGGATCCAGACCGGATCTGGCGATCCGACCTGCCGGCCGCGCAGGCCTCGATCGAGCTGCGTCCCCGCCCGGTGCCCGGGCCGACCGATGACGAGCTGGCCGCCCTCGAGGACCTCGGCGAGCAGGGCACGTGGGAGATATTCGGCCGCAAGCTCAAGCTCACCAACCTCGGCAAGGAGCTGTTTCCCGGCCGAGAAGGCGAGCAGCCCGTTACCAAGCGCGAGCTGATCGGGTACTCCGCTCAGATCGCACCCCTCACACTCCCCTACCTGGCCGGCCGGGCGCTGAATATGCACCGGTTCCCCGGCGGCGCTGGCCAGCCCGGCTTCTGGAACAAGCAATTGCCGGACCACGCGCCCGACTGGCTGCCGCGCTGGCGCGATCCGAGCGCCAAACCCGGCCACACGACCACCTACCTCGTGATCGACGAGCCCGCCGCGCTGGTCTGGGCGGCGAACTACGGTGCTCTGGAGTGGCATGCATGGACGTCACGCACCAGCAACCCGGACAGCCCGACCTACGCGCTCATCGACATCGATCCCGGTTCGGCCACGTCCTGGGACGAAGTCCTGGTCCTCGCCCGGCTGCACCGGACCGCCCTCGACCACCTGCGGGTGCGAGCCCAGCCGAAGATCACCGGTCGGCGCGGCATCCAGATCTGGATCCCGGTCGTGGACGGCCTTAGCTATCACGACACCCGCACGTGGGTGGAGCAGCTGTCCAAGACGGTTGGCGCGGTGGTACCCGACCTGATCAGCTGGAAGTGGGATGTCAGCGAGCGGTCCGGCCGCGCCCGGCTCGACTACACCCAGAACGTCAGCAACAAGACGCTCGTCGCCCCCTACAGCCCGCGCGCGGCGCCCGGTGCCCCGGTGTCGGCGCCCATCGACTGGTCGGAGCTGGATGACCCGTCGCTACGCCCCGACGGGTTCACGATCCGCACGATCCTGGACCGGATTACCGAGCGCGGCGACCTGTTCCGTAGCGTGCAGGAGCCGGGGCAGGAACTGCCTCCGATAACGTAACGGGCCCGGCTTTGCCTAGTCACCCGCCTCGGGCGCGCCGCCCGGCTGCGCGCGAGGACCCGGTACGCTACCGGTGGCGGTGCCGCCGTCGCGCGGGCGTAGCTCAATGGCAGAGCTCCAGCCTTCCAAGCTGGTCATGAGGGTTCGATTCCCTCCGCCCGCTCCAGTGTGATGTCTCGGGACACCGTTCACATGTGTCTCGGGACATCGTTCCGTGTTGAGAGCTGGGGCTGTTAGTCCCTGGCGGGGTCGAGGGTGAGTTTTCGCAGCAGTTCGCCGGTGTCGCGGTTGATGACGCGGATGTTCAGGTCGGCGATCAGCGCGAGCACGTGGGTGCGGTCGTGGCGGCGGCTGATACCGATGTGGTAGAGGCGGCTGTTGTAGCGGATGGTAATGACGTCGGCGTCGTCGACGCGGTCGTGGCGGATGCGGTAGTGGGCGGCCGGCGCGAGCCCGGCGGGGGCTGCCCTGGGCCGGGCGGCGTAGGCGGTGACGCGGGTGGCCCGATCCAGGGCGCGGTGCAGCCGGTTCTCTGGGAGTCCTAGCATGGCTAGGTGCCTGGATCTCCGCGTATCCGCAGGTCAGGAGCTGTTGACAGAAAGTTATCGGCTGTAACAGGTGTGGTGCAAGGACGCCACGCCAGGGTGTTTAGCTGGTCCTGGCGGGGGCGTTGACGCGGGTCATGAGTTCACGGTTGGCTGCGCGGGCGGCGTCGAGGTTCTGGTTTCGTTCTTCGAGCTGGAGGCGCAGATCGATTGCCTGCTGTTCGAGCGTGATGATCTGCTGTTTGAGCTGGTCGATGTCGTCAGGGGCGCCGAGCCCGGACTCGCGCCAGGCCTGCTCGCCGAGAGTCTGGGACAGCCGGTGTTCGAGCTGCTGGACGCGCGCGGCCTGACGGCGGGCGCGTTCCTGGGAGGCGAGCAGGTCGGCGTGCAGGGACGCCCGGCTGACCGTCGGCCCGGTGCCGGGCGCGTTCCTCGGCCGGGCTTCGAGAGCGTGCAGTTGTTCCAGCAGGTCACGATGCCGGTATAGGAATGTGCGGTCGACGGCGGCGCGCCGGGCGATGCCGCTCGCGCTGATCTCGTCGCCGGCGGCGGTGGCATCGCTGAGTGCCTTGAGGACGCGCTGGCGGCGGCGGGCGGTGTCGGATCGTCGTCCGGCGGCCATCGCGGCGGTGTTCGTGGTGGTCATGCTGTGCGCTCCGGGCGGGTCTCGATCACGGGTGGGCGGATGCGGGGCATGCCGAGCATGGTGGTGCGGTGCCGGCGGACGGCGACGATCGCCTGGTCGATCTGAGCGCGTTCGCTGGCGGTGAGCTGGCCGAGGTCGCCGGTGATGCGGGAGATGAGCCGGCGGATCCGGGTGATTTCCTCGTGCGACGGCGTGGCTTCTGTTCTGGCCCATTCCTCCACGTCGGTGGCGGCGAGTAGCCGCTCCCGGTTGCGGAGCAGGTCTTCGAGGTATGCCTGCAGGTCGGGCAGGTAGGAGACGTCGGTGCGGAAGTGGTCGCAGCCGGCGCAGCGGAACCGGTAGGGGCAGGCGTTCCCGCCGGCTTTGACGTTGGACGGCTCGGCGCAGACCCCGAACGGGACGACGACCTCACCGACGGAGCGGCGGACGTGCTCGGAGTCCAGCAGCGCCTGGGCCTGGCGCCAGATCCGGTTGCCGTGCCTGTCGAACTGCAGGGCAGCGACACGGTCGACGGCTTCACGGCGCCGTGTCTCGCCGACCGAGTAGTACTGCTTGGTGGTGTCGAGCTTGCGGTGGCCTTTTCAGGAGTTTGAGGTGCGCGCCACAGGCCGCGACGTGCATCGTCACGTCGCGCACACATGAGCGTCAGAACAAAGACGCAGCGAGGAGATGGCGCTGACCTGCGCTGTTGCCCAGCTTTCCGTCGTACACGGTG
>JBOHCP010000393.1:0-5414 GCA_050698875.1 Streptosporangiaceae bacterium
CCCGACAAGGGTGCCACCTACACCGCCGCGATCACCACCAACCGCGGCACGATCCACATCAGGCTGCTGAACAGCAAGGCGCCGTGCACGGTGAACTCCTTCGTCTCGCTGGCCGACCAGAGCTTCTACAACAACACCCCGTGCCCCCGGCTGACCACCGCGGCATACGGCATCTACGTGCTGCAATGCGGCGACCCGACGGGGAACGGCTCCGGCAATCCCGGCTATGCCTTCGGGAACGAGAACCTCACGGGCGTGTCGGCATGGCGGGGGGCCGGAAAGCCTGCAACGTGCCCGACCTGCGACGAGTACCCGGCAGGCATGGTGGCCATGGCTAACTCCAACACCGCCGACAGCAACGGCAGCCAGTTCTTCCTCGTGTACAAGAACACTCCGGAGCCGCCCAGCTATACGCCGTTCGGCATGATCACCAGCGGGCTGAAGGTCCTCCAGACCATCGCGGCCGCCGGCACCGACAACTCCACCGGCCCGGGTGACGGGCATCCGAAGGAAAGCGTTCAGATCGAGAGCGTGACGATCAGCAAGACCTGACCAGCGTTACCGGTCAGGTACCCGAGCAGGAGGTACGCGGTGAGTACCGCAAGCGATCCGTGGGGCCGGGTGGCCGACGACGGGACAGTCTATGTCCGCACCGCCGACTGCGAGCGGGTCATCGGCTCCTGGCAAGCCGGCAGCCCGGACGAGGCCCTGGCCTTCTTCAAGCGCAAGTTCGACGCGCTGGAGACCGAGATCAGCCTGCTCGAGCAGCGCATGTCCAGTACCGATCTGTCCGCCGCCCAGGCCAGGGCCACCATCACCCGGCTGACGCAGTCCGTGGCTGACGCGAACGTCATCGGTGACCTGGCGGCCCTGACCACCCGGCTCGCCGCCCTCTCCGAGGGTGTCGAGCAGCGCAGGGAAGAGCACCGGGCGGCCCGCGAGCACGCCAAGACCGAGGCGCAGGAGATCAGGGAGCGGATCGTCGCCGAAGCCGAGCAGCTCGCCGCCGAGGCGACGCACTGGAAGGCGAGCGGCGAGCGGATGCGCCAGTTGCTCGAGGACTGGAAGGCGGCGCCGCGTGGCGAGCGGGCTGCCGAGGCGGTGCTGTGGAAGCGGCTGTCGACGGCCAGGAACGGCTTCGCGAAGCGACGCAAGGCCTACTTCGCCGGCCTCGAAGACGAGCGAACGACCGTGCGCGCGCGCAAGGAGGAGCTGGCCGTCCGCGCGGAAGAGCTCTCGACGTGCACCGACTGGAGCACCACCGCCACCGCCTACCGGGAGCTGATGCGCGACTGGAAGCAGGCCGGCCGAGCCGACCGCGCCGCCGAGGACGAGCTGTGGACCCGGTTCAGGACTGCCCAGGACGCGTTCTTCGCCGCCCGCTCGCAGATCCTGGACGCCAAGGACCGCGAGCTGCGCGAGCACGTCGTCGTCAAGGAACAGCTGCTCGCCGAGGCCGAAAAGCTGGTGCCGGCGACCGATGCGCGCTCGGCCAGGGCCACGCTGCGCGGCATCGTGGAGCGCTGGGAGCGGGCAGGCGCGCTGCCGCGGGACGCCCAGGAGCGACTGGAAGGCGGGCTCCGCCGGGTCGAGGAGGCGCTGCGCAAGGCCGAGGACTCACACTGGCGGCGGCCCAACCCGGAGGCGCTGTCGCGGGCCCGCGGCACCGTCGAGCAGATTCGCTCGGCCGTGACACAGCTCGAGTCTCAGCTCGCGAAGGCTCAGGCCGCCGGCGACCAGAACGCGCAGCAGAAGGCCAGGGAGGCGCTTGCCGCGCGCAGGTCATGGCTGGCAGAGGCCGAACGCACCCTCGCTGAGCTGTCCGGCTGAACCCTGGTCGCGGTTAGTTAGCTGGTGACGCGGTACACGTCGTAGACGCCGTCGACGTTGCGGACGGCGCGCAGCACGGCGCCGAGGTGCTTCGGATCGCCCATCTCGAAGGTGAACCGGCTGATCGCAACGCGGTCGCGCGTCGTGCTGACGGTCGCGGACAGGATGTTCACGTGCTGCTCGGACATCGACCTGGTCACGTCCGAGAGCAGGCCGGTGCGGTCGAGCGCCTCGACCTGGATCGCTACCAGGAACTGTGAGCCCTCCCGCGGCGACCAGCGGACGTTGACGAGCCGCTCGGGCTGCGAGTCAAGCAGGTGCATCAGGTTGGTGCAGTCGGCGCGGTGCACCGACACGCCGTTCCCCCTGGTCACGAAGCCGGTGATGGTGTCGCCGGGCACGGGCGTGCAGCACTTGGACAGCCGGGCCCAGACGTCGGCGGCGCCCTCGACCACGACTCCCGCGTCGCCCTCCGGCGTGGCCGGCCGCGCCGGCCGGGTCACCAGGGTGGCCTCGGCCAGGTCCTCCTGCGCGCCCGCGATACCGCCGGCCGACTTGATCAGCTTGGTGACCACCGACTGGGCGCTGACGTGGCCCTCGCCGACGGCCGCGTACAGCGCGGACAGGTCGGTGTAGCGCAGCTCGTTGGCGATGGCGTTGAGCGCGTCGGCGGTCGCCAGCCGCTGCAAGGGCAGGTTCTGCTTGCGCATCATCCGGGCGATCGCGGTCTTGCCTGTTTCCGCGGCCGCCTCCCGGCGCTCCTTGGAGAACCAGTGCCGGATCTTGTTGCGGGCCCGTGCGCTCTTGACGAAGCCGAGCCAGTCCTGGCTCGGGCTCGCATCGGGCGCCTTGGAGGTGAAGATCTCCACCGTGTCGCCGTTGCTGAGCGTGCTCTCCAGCGCGACCAGACGGCCGTTGACCCGGGCGCCGATGGTCCGGTGGCCAACCTCGGTGTGAATGGCGTAGGCAAAGTCCACCGGCGTAGCGCCCTGGGGCAGCGCGATGACCTCGCCGCGCGGGGTGAACACGTAGACCTCCGCGCCGGCCAGGTCGAAGCGCAGCGAGTCGAGGAACTCCGCCGGATCCTCGGTCTCGCGCTGCCAGTCCACCAGCTGCCTGAGCCACGCCATGTCGCCGGCCACCGTGCCGCCGGCCAGTTCTTCCTTGTACTTCCAGTGCGCGGCCACACCGTACTCGGCCCGCTTGTGCATGCCCCACGTTCGGATCTGCAGCTCCACCGGCTTGCCGTCCGGGCCGATCACCGTGGTGTGCAGGGACTGGTACATGTTGAACTTCGGCATCGCGATGTAATCCTTGAACCGGCCGGGAACCGGGTTCCACCGCGCGTGCACGATGCCGAGGACCGCGTAGCAGTCGCGAAGCGAATCCACGAGGACCCGGATCCCCACGAGGTCGTAGATGTCATCGAAACCGACATTGCGGGCGATCATCTTCTGGTAGACCGAGTAGTAGTGCTTGGGTCGCCCGGTCACCTGGTTCTTGATCTTGGCATCCCGCAGGTCCTCTTCGATGTCCTCCTTGACCTCCCGCAGGTAGGCGTCCCGGCGCGGCGCGCGCTCGGACACCAGCCGGGCGATCTCGTCATAGCGCTTGGGGAACAGCGTGGCGAACGCCAGGTCCTCAAGCTCCCACTTGACGGTGTTCATGCCGAGCCGGTGCGCCAGCGGCGCAAAGATCTCCAAGACCTCGCGGGATTTCCGTTCCTGCTTGTCGCGCGGCAGGTAGCGCAGCGTGCGCATGTTGTGCAGGCGGTCCGCCAGCTTGATGACGAGCACCCGGATGTCCCGCGACATCGCGACGACCATCTTGCGGACGGTCTCGGCCTCCGCGGCGTCGCCGTACTTGACCTTGTCCAGCTTGGTGACGCCGTCCACCATCGCGGCGATGTCGTCCCCGAAGTCGGCGCGCAACTGGTCGACGGTGTACGCGGTGTCTTCCACCGTGTCGTGCAGCAGCGCGGCGCTGATCACGTCGTGGGGCATGCCAAGCTCGGCCAGGATGGTCGCCACCGCCAGCGGGTGCGTGATGTACGGATCGCCGCTATTCCTTGCCTGGCCCGCGTGCATCGCGGCGGCTATCTCATAAGCGCGCTCGATCAGCCGGACGTCGGCCTTGGGGTGCGTGGTGCGCACGATCTTGATCAGCGGATCGAGGACGGGGTTCACCGCCCCGCCGCGGGCTGCCCCGATCCTCGCGAGCCTGCGCCGGACCGCCGCGGCTCCGGAGGCGCCGTCGGACCCGGCCGCCCCTCCCCCGCCGGACTGCGTCGCCCGGCGAGTGACCCGGCTCGCCGCCGACCGGGCAGCCGCCTTCACGTCTCCGCCGCCGGACTTGCGGCCCGCCCCGGTCCTCCGGCTGGCTCCGCTGGCACGGCCGGTCTCGGTCCCGGCGGCGTCCGGCGGCTCCGTCGCCTCGCTGCCTGGGCCCGCCGCGTCGGCGACCGCGCCGCCGCCACTGGCCCACTTCGACGCCACGGGCACCCCGCTGGCCTGCGACGCTTCGGGCACGCCAGCGCCCGGCGTCACCCCGTCGTCCGCCGCTGGCAGGTCCTGGGTGACGTCGGGTCCGGCCGTCCCGGCCATCGCCACGTCACCGGCCACACGTGCTCCTTACGTCCGTCGTGTTACAAGTCTATCGGCGGACGATTCACCGGGGGCCGGGCTCTGTGCCGAGCCGTGCTCGAAGCGTCACACCGTGATGAGAGAACGCACCGGCAGGTCAGCCAATTTCCCGCGGCCGGCCAGGAACACTAGCTCCAGCAGCACCGCGATTTCGGTAACGGTTGCCCCGGAGCGGCGGACAAGCTGCGCGGTCGCGGCGGCCGTGCCGCCGGTAGCAAGCACGTCGTCCACAATCAGGACGCGGTCACTCGGGACAAACGCGTCGGTATGCACCTCAAGTGTCGCGCTGCCGTACTCCAGCTCATAGGACTGCGCGTACGTCGGAGCGGGCAGCTTGCCCTGCTTGCGCACCGGCACGAAACCGGCGCCGAGCACGCACGCCACCGGCGCCGCCAGGATGAAGCCACGAGCCTCGATGCCCGCGACCTTCGTGACGTCGTCGCTGCCGGCGGCCAGGGCGGCCACCACCGCGGCGAATGCGGGACCATCCGCCAGCAGCGGCGTGATGTCCTTGAACAAGACCCCTGGCGACGGATAGTCGGGTACATCCCGGATCTTGGTCGCCAGCACGTCGGCGATGTCGGCGGCCACCGGGTGGCTACCGCCGCTTCTTCTTGCCGCTGGGTCGCCGCTTCGCAGCGGGACGGCGAACGGGCTGCTGGCGCGTGCCGGGCGGCCTGGCGGTCGCGCCGCGGGGCGCGGCGCCGACGGCTGGCTGGCCGGCCGGCACGGCCTCGTCCTCGAGCGCGTCCGCTGCTGCCGCGCCTGCCTCGTCACAGTCAGTCAGTCCGGTGTCGGTCAGTCCGGTGTCGGTCAGCGCCGAGTCGGTCAGCCCCGTCGCCGCCCGCGCGGTGCCGCCGGCACCCGCGGTGGCGGTCCGGCCGCTCGCGCCTGGCTGGCCGCCGCCCGCGCTGACCGCGGTGCCGCCCGACTGCCCGGCCT
>JBOHCP010000394.1:0-5412 GCA_050698875.1 Streptosporangiaceae bacterium
GTCGGTCAGGTAGGCCAGCGGTTCTCGTTGGTGGAGTTCGGCGGTGGCGGTGATGGTCCAGACCCTGGCGGCCAGATGCGCGGACCACTCGGCGTGGCTGCCGTAGTAGTTTTTGCGCCCGACGACGGGGGTTCGCAGGGCGCGTTCGGATCTGTTGTTGTCCAGGTCGAGGTCGGGGAAGTCGCGGTGGCGGATCAGGCCGTCCCATTCGCGGTCCAGGGTGGCCAGGACCTTCTTCGCTGCGGGGTGCAGGCCGGGCCCGCGGGCCTGTTCGTGGCGGGCGGTGTTGATGGCGGTCAGCGCCTGATCGAACGCGGCCTGCGCCGCGGCGTGCTCAGGACTGCCTGGCGAGTTGGCGGCCATCGCCTTGTGGGCCACGTAGAGGTTCGCGATCCGGGCGACCCAGTGGTTGCGCCAGTACCGCAACTGTTCGTGGGCGTCCCCGGCGCGGACGAAGTACCGGCGGATGTGAGCCTTATCCCGATGTCGGGATAAGGCTCATTACCCCGACCTGCGGGTTATGCCGACGTGGATTGGATCGGTGCTGGTCGGTGGGGGTGCGCGGGCTGGTCTGGTCGGGATAATCACAGCGCTTCGAGGAACGCGAGAAGTTGGTCGGGTGGCTGGTAGCGGCCGGGGGCGCTGGTTAGCGGGGTGGTCTTGTTTAGTGCTTGTTCTTTGAGCGCGAGGTCGGCGTTGAGGTAGATCTGGGTGGTTTGCACGGATTCGTGGCCGAGCCAGAGCGCGATCACGGTGGTGTCGACTCCGGCGTGCAGCAGGCGCATCGCACAGGTGTGCCGCAGCACGTGTGGTGTGATTTTTTTCGTGGTCAGTGTCGGGCAGGTGCGGGTGGCCTGCTGGGCGTGGTGGGTGACGCGGCGTTCGAGCGCGTCGAGGGACAGCGGCTGGCCGCGGCGTGTCGGGAACAGCGGGTCGGTCGGGTCGCCGGCGCGTTCGGCGGTCCAGACCCGTAGGACCGCGACGGTGCTGGCGGACAGCGGGGTGATGCGGTCTTTGCGGCCTTTGCCGTGGCAGCTGACGTGCGCCCCGGCGCCGAAATGCACGTCGGCGCCGGTCAGCGCGGTCAGTTCGGAGGCCCGCAGCCCGGTCTGGGCAGCCAGCATGATCAGGGCGTGGTCACGGCGGCCGGTCCAGGTGCCGCGGTCCGGGCTGGCCAGCAGGGCGTCGAGTTCGGGCTCGGTGAGGTAGGTGACCAGGGCTCGGTCGGCTCGTTTCGACGGTATCGCCAGGACCCGTTCGATGTCGGCGGCGTGTTCGGGGTGGCGCAGCGAAGCGAAGTGGAACAGGGAGTGGATCGCGGCGAGACGAGCGTTGCGGGTGCGGGTGCTGTTGGCGCGGTCGTGTTCGAGGTGGTCGAGGAACGCCGCGATCAGCGGCGCGTCGAGGTCGGCGACGTCGAGGCGGCCAGGAGCCTTCCCGGTGCGGTGCGCGGTGAACACGATCAGCAGCCGCAGGGTGTTGCGGTAGGCGGTGATGGTGTGCGGGCTGGCCTGGCGCTGCCGGATCAGCCGGTCGGTGAAGAATGCTTGCAGGGTCGGGGCGAGCGCGGTCATCACCGGCCGCCCAGATGCGCATCGAGGCGTTGGGCGGCCTCGGCGAGCAACTCGGGTGCGGCGTGGAGGTACCAGTAGGTGCTGGTCGGGTCGACGTGACCGAGGTAGGTCGACAGCAACGGGAGCCGGGCCGCGACGTCGCCGCCGTCGCGGTACCAGTCGAGCAGGGTGGCGACGGCGAAGGTGTGGCGCAGATCGTGCGGGCGGGGACGACACGACGCCGATCGAGGCGCCAGCCCGCAGCGCGCGACCAGCTTGCCGAACGTGTCGTTGACACTCACGTTGATCAGCCGGGTGCCCGGGGTGGACACCAACAACGCCGGTGTTTTCGGTCGTGGGTGCGCGGTGTTGCGGTGGCGCTGGTAGGCCGCCAGCGCCGCGACTGAGCTCGGGTGCAGCGGAACCTGCCGGGGTTTGCCGAACTTGCCGGTGACCGTGAGCACCCCGTGTTCGATGTCGAAGTCGTTGTCGTCGAGCCCGATCGCCTCACCGACCCGCAGGCCAGTGACCGCAAGCAGGCAGATCAGCGTCTGGTAGGTCGCCCGTTGCAACGGGTAGCGCAGCGTGTCCGTGGCGGCGATCAAGGCGGCGAGCTCGTCGTCGGAGTACAGATACGGCACCGCCCGGTGCGGCCCGGAAGGGAACAGGTCCGCAGGGGGCACCGCCACCGCCGGATCGAGGGTGTGCAGGTAGCCGGTGAAACCACGCACCACCGACATCCGAAACGCCAACCAGCCGCGCCCGGCGCCGGTGGGCAGACCCACCCAGGCCACCGCATGATCGATGGTGATCGTGTCCGCGCCCTGGTCGTGCAGGTAGTCGAGGAACTGGGCCAGCAGCTTGCCGTCGCGTTCGAGCTTAAAGCCCAGACTGCGGCGGATCCTCAGATATTCCTCGAGTCGGCGGCTCAGATCGATCATGCGCCACCTCCTGGCCAGGGCCGGGCCAGCGTGCGCAACGTGTCGCGGTCGACCTTGGCGTAGGCCGCGGTGGTCAGCGCCCGGTGGTGCCGCAGCACCCGCCCGACCTGGGCCAGCGGTGCCCCCGCGCGCAGCATTCCGGTCGCGGCGGTGTGTCGCAGCCGGTGCGCGGTCAGCGGGCCCAGCCCGGCCCGCCCGCCGGCGGCGATCACCGCCTGGGTGACCCCGCCCGGAGTCAGGCCCCGGTGCGGGGCCTTGACCCGAACGAACACGCACCGGTCGAGGGCGCCCTCCGGGCGGGCGTGGCGCAGGTAGTCCGCGACCGCCGCCCCGACATCGGCGGGCAGCGGCAACCGCTCGCTGCGCGGGCCCTTGCCAACAACGGTGATCTCCCCGCGCCGCCAGTCGATGTCTCCCAGGCCCAGGGCAGCGACCTCCCCGGCGCGCAACCCCAGGCGCACCATCATGGTCATCATCGCGAAGTCACGGCGCCCGGCCACGCTGCTGCGATCACACGACGCCAGCAGCGACTCCACCTGGGTGGGCTCCAGGAAACGCGGCAGCCCCGCCCGCCGGTTAGCCACCGACGGCACCACCGCAGCCAGCGGAGCCCCCAGCAGGCCCTCCACATGGCAAAACCTCAGCAACGACCGCAACGCCGACACCATCCGCTGGGCCATCTTCGGCGTCCGTTCACCACTGATGGCGAGCACGAAACCCACCACGTCCGCAGCCGACAGGCCCGCCACGTCGACCCCGTCGGCCCTGACCCGGCCCACCACGAACGGCCGGACCAGATCGACATAGCCGCGCGCCGTCGGCACCCCCAACCCCCGCTCACCGACCAGATAACCGCGATACCGCTCCAGCAGCACCTCCACCGGGCCCTGCGGCACCGCGGGCACCGGCAACGGCGCGACCCCGAGCCCACGCAGGTAGCCCAGCAGCGGCGACAACCCCTTCGGTGACCGGTAGGCCGTGTAGCCGGCCCCACGGCGGACCACCAGGAACCGGGCCACCACCGCCGCTGTCAGCATCGACGCGTCCAGGCCCTCACCGGCCAGCCACCGGCTCAGGTGCGCAGCCAACCCCAGCTGCAGACGCGCGGAGAAGACCGTGTAACCCAGCCGGGTCAACTCCGCAGCGAACCCCGCCGCGTACGCCTCCAGCGGGCCGACCACACCAACCCGTTGCGCATCGTCCATGACCGCTCCTCTCTCCAAGAATCAGGAGAGAACAGCGTCACGCCGCCACGATTATCCCGACCAGACCAGCCCGCGCACCCCCACCGACCAGCACCGATCCAATCCACGTCGGCATAACCCGCAGGTCGGGGTAATGAGCCCAGCACCAGAGGGGGTCTACTCCGTCGAGGCGGGCCAGCGACTGGTAGGCGGTGTAGAAGTCGGTCGACAGGATCAGGCGACGATCTTCGGGCAGTGCGCCATCGGCGCGGTTGATCCCGAAGTGGCGTTCCAGGACAGCGGTGGAGCGGGTGGGGTCCATCCGGAACACGGCCGTGTCCTCGGCGATGAACACCCATAGCCACCACCGGTGGCCGTCTTTGCCCTCGGTCTGTTCGAACACCCGCCAACTGGTCTCATCGGCGTGCACGTGCACCGCCGCAGCGTTCCGGGCGATGATCTCCTTCTCCAACGGGACGAGCAGGTCCGCGACCGCTCGCAGCGCCCCCGTCACGGTGCCTTCGGCGACGTCGAGGCCATCAGCAGCCAACGCCCGCACGATCCGGTGCACCGGCAGACCCAGGACATACTTCAGAGACAGCAACCGGGCCAAGAACCCCGCCGTGAACCGGCCCTTGGCCACCGGGTTCGGCGCCCGCGGCGCGATCACCGTCCGCGGCCCCGGACACCCGCAGCGCCGCCGGTACCGCAACCTGCGGTGCACGATCCGGGTGATCCGCACCTGCCAGTCGATCTGCTCACTGCTCTCAGACCCCAAGAACTCACACGGCTGCCCGCACCCGGCACAGACCCGCTGCCCGTCCGGCACGTCATGGACCTCTTCGCGGGTCTCCAACCCCGAGTAGTCCCGCCGACCATGCCCCTTGCTCCCACGCTGCTGACCCCGCGCCCGCGCCGGGCCACCACGACCGGAGCCAGCCTGATCCCCCAAGGGATCCGCCGGGCCGTCATCGCCGACCCGATCCCCGGACCCACCAGAGCCGGACTTCTCCGACGAACGACCGAACAGCATCCGGGACAGCACCGCGACCTGCTCGGCCAACTCCCCGATCCGCGCCTCCGCCCCAACCAGACGGCTCTCGGCCAGCTCGGCGCGCTCACGCCAGTGCGCCACCTTGGTGGCGTCATCGATCACAATCCCGGCGGACACACCGCCAACAGCACACCATGAACGCCCCTACCACCACGCACCACGCCGAGCGTTCCGCACAACCCCAAACCCGGACATCACCCCCCCAACCGCCACCCACGATCATGCGACGCCAGACCAGCCCCACGGGATCACCAAACACTTACGATCTAGCATACCGCTGGTGTAGCCCCGACGGGATTTGAACCCGCGCTACCGCCTTGAGAGGGCGGCGTCCTAGGCCGCTAGACGACGGGGCCGCGAGAACGCGATGATGACATTCGCTGGGGTACCAGGACTCGAACCTAGACTAACTGAACCAGAATCAGTCGTGCTGCCGATTACACCATACCCCACCAGGTGTCCGTCTCCGGGCCCCCACGGACCCGAACCAGCACCGGGCACGGATGTTAGTCGACCACGAGTGTCGGTTTCCACTGGGCTGTCGTTTGGGCTACCAGCTGCCCGCCCACCTGCCGGGTGAGCAGCGCGGGAAGCTCGGCTAATCGCCCGATCACCGAGATTCCAGCGTCTTGGGGAAGCGCGCCGCAACCAGAGCGGTCCAGCCACACTCCATGCAGCCC
>JBOHCP010000395.1:0-5406 GCA_050698875.1 Streptosporangiaceae bacterium
GCCGAGGACCTCCCGTAGCTGGTCGGCCGCGAACCTGGCGGTGCCCTCGAGCGTCTTTAGGGCGACGTTCCCAGTGAAGCCGTCGGTCACGATCACGTCGACCTTCCCCGCCAGCAGGTCGCCGCCCTCCACGTTGCCGGCGAAGCTGATCGGCAGGCCGACGTGGGGCTGGTCGGCGTCCAGCAGCTCGTAGCTTCGCCTGGCCAGCTTGTTGCCCTTGCCCGGCTCTGACCCGATGGTGAGCAGGCCCACCCGCGGCTCCGCGATGCCGAAGGCGATCTCCGCGTACGCCACTCCGAGCTGCGCGAACTGGACGAGCAGTTCAGGCTTCGGGTCGGCGATGGCCCCCGCGTCGATCAGCACGGTCGGCGTCGGCCGGGTCGGCAGCGCGACCGCGAGCGCCGGCCTCGCCACACCAGGCACCGGCCGCAGCCGCAGCTTCGCGGTGGCCACGATAGCGCCGGTGGAGCCGGCCGACACCACGGCGCCGGCCTGGCCCCGCCGGACGAGCTGGCAGGCGACCGCAATGCTGGACCGGGGACGGCGCCAGCTGGCAAGCGCGCCCTCGTGCATCGCGACCGATTCCTCGGCCGGCTCGATGTAGACGTCGGCGGTGGCGGGCAGCCGGGCGAGCAGCGGCCGGAGCTGACCGGGCCGGCCGGTGACTGCCACCCGGATGCGCAGGTCCGTCGCGGCCGCGATCGCGCCCGCGACGATCTCCGCCGGCGCGTGATCGCCGCCCATGGCGTCGACGGCGATCATTCTCGGCCCGACGGCCTCGGGGGCGCCATCGTGATCAGCGGCCGGACCGCCGCCTGGAGCGGCTTCGGCTAGCCGGGCGGCGGGGGATGGCGTGCCTGCTGGCCGGCTCAGGGTGCCGCCGCCCGGCTGGTGTCGCGCATGCCGCCTAGCTTCCCACTACGCACGTCCCGCCTTCCAGGCCGACCGCCCTGGTTGACGTTGGCTTGCGGGAGTGCCGTTTGCGGTCGTGTTTCGCTGCGGCGGCCCGAGTGATCGGGGAAATCGTGGGAAGACTTTAGCGAGCCGTGAGGCAACCAAGAGCATTTCTCAGTCGTTACATCATGCACAGCCGTCTCACAGCGAAAGCTGCTCAACAGGGGGGTCAGAAGGGACAGACTGGGAGGCGCCACGAGGGGACCCGCCAGTGGGCGGCGTGGGGAGATCATGCGCACGAATCATGGTGCCGCACGCCTGCGGTACCTGAAGGGAGTTGCATGACCGTTCAGGAGATTCAGCCGGTCGTCCCCGCCCAGGGTCGTCGTTTCCGGGCATATTTGGCCAAGCATCTCGATCAGCTCACCGCCAGGGCCGGACTCGGCGAAGCCGAGCGGCTCGCAGTCCGGGCCGTGGCGACGGTACTTCCCTTCCGCACCAACGAATACGTGCTGGAATCGCTGATCGACTGGTCAGCCGCGCCGGACGATCCGATCTACCGGCTGGTCTTCCCGCAGGCGGACATGCTGCCGCCGGATGACATCGCTCCCATCGCTGCACTGCTGTCGCGCGATGCCCCCGAATCGGAACTGCAGGCCGCCGCGCACTCGGTACGGCTGCGGCTCAACCCGCATCCGGCTGGCCAGCTAGCCCTGAACGTGCCGGCCTTCGGCGACGAGCCCATGCCGGGCGTTCAGCACAAATATCACGAAACTATGCTGATCTTCCCCAAGCAGGGCCAGACCTGCCACGCCTACTGCACGTACTGCTTCCGCTGGGCGCAGTTTGTCGGCGAGCCGGACCTGAAGATGGCGACCGACGACATGGCCCGCGTGGTCTCCTACCTGACCGCCCACCCCGAGATCACCAGCGTGCTGATCACCGGCGGCGATCCGATGATCATGGGCACCGGCGTGCTGCGCAGGTACGTGGAGCCGCTGCTCGGACTCGAGCAGCTTGAGTCCATCCGGATCGGGACCAAGGCGCTGTCCTACTGGCCGCAGCGATTCGTGTCGGATCCGGACGCCGACGACGCACTGCGGCTGTTCGAGCAGGTGGTGGCAGCCGGCAAGAACCTGGCCCTGATGGCGCACTTCACGCATCCGCGCGAGCTCGAGCCGCCAATCGTGGCCAGAGCGATCGGCAGGATCAGGGCCGCGGGCGCGGTCATCCGCACGCAGGCCCCGCTGATCAGGAGCATCAACGACGACGCCGCCACCTGGTCCCGGCTATGGCGGACGCAGCTGCGGCTCGGTCTGGTGCCCTATTACATGTTCGTGGAGCGTGACACCGGCCCTCAGGGCTACTTCGCGGTGCCGCTCGTCCGGGCCGCGGAGATCTTCCGGGACGCCTACAGCGGCGTCTCCGGGCTCTGCCGCACGGTACGCGGGCCGTCGATGTCGGCTACGCCGGGCAAGATATGCGTGGACGGTGTCGCCGACGTTGCCGGCCAGCGGGTCTTCGTTCTGCACATGATCCAGGCGCGCGATCCGTCACTCGTGGGGCGGCCGTTCTTCGCTCGATTCGATCCTGACGCTGTCTGGCTGTCCGACCTGGCGCCCGCCTTCGCCGATCGGTTCCCGTTCGAGTCCGGGCCGAACCCGCGGCTGCACGCGGTCGCCGAGGAGCCGCAACCCCTCGCCTCCGCCGACTAGCGCCGTAGCATGCACGATGTGACACGCCACTTGACCCGCCCGGTGTTCCTCGTGCTGTGCGCACTGGTCGCGGGCTGCTCGGCCCACGCCAGCGCTTCGGGTGGCGCTGACCTGACGCCGACGCCTCCTTCGGCCGCCGCGTCGGTGCCAGTCTCGTCGCCGCGGCCGGTGCCCTCGGCTACTGCGCAACTGCCTGTGCTCGGCCAGAGCAGAGGGATCACGGAAGGCTACGGCTCGGTGCGGCCGGCCACCCTGAACAACGGCGGCGATCCGACCGGGATCGTCGGCAACCTGTCGTGGCAGTCCTGGGGTGGGCCCGAGGCTGTCGGCACCGGCATCGGCTACTACGACCCGCCCAATGTCCCGGTGGCCCAGGCCACCAAGGAGCAGGCGACGGTGGTGGCATTCGACCTGGGGACCTGTGCAGGCCAGTACGTGTACCAGGCTGTCGAGTGGTACTTCCCGGAGTCCGGCGGCTCTTTCAACCCCGCCAGCTACCTGAACGTGTGCTCGTGGACGTACCAGCCGGGCGGTTAGCCGCCGTCAGCCGGTCGCGGCCGCCGTGGCCTCGCTGCTGTCACCCCCGACGCGTGACTGCCGGACGGAGCGAGCGCCCCGGTCGCGGTCAGACCGAGCAGCAGCGCGGCCTTGGACTGGCCTGCGTCAACCCCTGCCGGGCAATCGGTGCCTCGCCTGCAGTTCCGTGGGCACAAACCGAACCCGGTTCGGTGCGGTCGACGGCGGCCGAAGTATGCTCCGCCCATGGAAATCAACGGAACCGCTGCAATCGTGTCAGGCGGGGCCAGCGGCCTCGGTGCGGCGACGGTCCGCATGCTCGCCGCGGCGGGCGCCAGGGTTGTCGTCGCCGACCTCAGCGAGCAGCTAGGCAAGGCGCTCGCCGACGAGGTGGGCGGGGTCTTTGCCCGGACCGACGTCAGCGACGCTGACTCGGTCCGCGCCGCCGTCGACACGGCGGCCGCCGCCGGTCCGCCGCTGCGCTTCGTGATCAGCTGCGCCGGAATCGGCTGGGCGCAGCGGACCGTAGGCCGGGACGGCCAGCCGCATGACCGGACGGCGTTCGGCAAGGTCATCGACGTCAACCTGATCGGCACCTTCAACGTCATGAGCATCGGCGCCGCCGCGGTCGCCAGGACCGAGGCTGCGGACGCTGACGGCGCCCGCGGCGTCGTCGTCAACACCGCGTCGATCGCCGGGCTCGAGGGCCAGACTGGCCAGCTGGCCTACTCGGCCTCCAAGGGCGGCATCATCGGTATGACAGTGCCCGCGGCGAGGGACCTCGCCGCCATCGGCGTCCGGGTGAACACCATCTGCCCCGGCATCATCGACACCCCGATCTACGGCAGCGGCCCGGCGAGCGATGAGTTCAAGGCGAAGCTGGTCGCCCCGGTTGTGTTTCCCAAGCGGCTCGGGACCGCCGCTGAGTTCGCCCAGCTGGTCCGCGCGCTGATCGAGAACGACTACATGAACGCCGAGGTCATCCGCTTCGACGGCGGCATCCGCTTCCAGCCGAAGTAGGGCTCGAGCCCGGCGACCAGGCGAGCCCGGCGACCAGGCGAGCCCGGCGACCAGGCGAGCCCCGAGAACCAGGCGAGCCCGAATAACCAGGCCAGCCCCGAGAACCAGGCCAGCCCCGAGAACCAGGAAGGTCAGTCCCATGCCGGCAGTCCTGACCGACGTGAGCGGCGGCGTCGCCGTCATCACCATCAACCGGCCCGAGGCCAGGAACGCCGTCAACGGCGAGGTGGCCAGGGGCATCGCCGAGGCCGTGGACGAACTGGACGCGAGCACGGACGTGCAGGTCCTGATTCTCACCGGGGCGGGCGGCACGTTCAGCGCCGGAATGGACCTGAAGGGCTTCCTGTCGGGTGACTCGCCGGCCTTCGGCGACCGTGGCTTCGGCGGGATCGTGCAGCACCCGCCCGTCAAGCCGGTCATCGCCGCGGTCGAGGGCTACGCGCTGGCGGGCGGATTCGAGCTGGTGCTCGCCTGCGACCTGGTAGTCGCGAGCGAGGAAGCCCGGTTCGGGCTGCCCGAGGTGCGCCGCAGCCTGGTGGCAGGCGCGGGCGGGCTGCTCCGGCTGCCCAAGCGGATCCCGTACCACCTGGCGATGGAGATCGCGCTGACCGGCGAGCACTACCCGGCATCCCGGCTGCAGCAGGCCGGCCTGGTCAACCGGCTGGTGCCGGCCGGGCAGGCGCTCGCCGCGGCGAAAGAGCTTGCCGGGCGCGTCGCGCTCGGCGGCCCGCTCGCGCTGGCCGCGACCAAGCGCGTCGTCGTCGAGTCTGTCGACTGGCCCGCCGCGGAGGCGTTCCAGCGGCAGGGGGAGATCATCACGCCGGTGTTCCTGTCGGCAGATGCCAGAGAGGGCGCCATGGCCTTCGCGGAGAAGCGCACGCCGGTCTGGAAGGGCGAGTAGGGCCACCGGCTAAGATCGGCGGCTTACGGGGGAATCCGGTTCGGGAGACCGTCTGCGCTCTGCCGCGCCGCGTCTCGCTACCGGCCGTGAGCGACTGGAGACAGAATGCCACGGATCAGCGTCGTCGTTCCGTTCCACAACAACGCCGACGTGCTCGGTGACTGCCTGGCGTCGATCGCCGCCCAGTCGCTCGCCGACCTCGAGGTGATCATGGTCGACGACGGCTCGCACGACGGCGGCGCCGCGGTGGCAGCCGCCCAGGCGGCGGCCGACTCGCGGTTCACCCTCATCCGGGTCGATGGCGGGGGGCCAGGCTTCGCCCGCAACCAGGGCATCAGGCACGCGCGGGGCGAGTACCTG
>JBOHCP010000396.1:0-5395 GCA_050698875.1 Streptosporangiaceae bacterium
TAGTACGTGTGCATCGAGCTCATGCCATCGGGCATCTCGGTCAGCGTTTACGTGCAGAACGATCCAGCGGCAGCGAACTGGACGTAGCCGTGCGCGTGGTCGGCAGCCTGCTTCGCCTCGCTATAGTCATTGAACGGTCCCGCTATGGGTCGACCGCGGTGATTGATGGCGACGTAGTCGCGTACGGCGTGATACCCGCGGGTCTCGGCCGCGTACGGCGTGATACCCACGGGTCTCGGCCGCCTGGAGAATGTGCCATGACCGTACGAGCGGATGCCTTCTTCTTTAGCCATACGGCACGTTCACAGTGTAGTCCTTGCTTCAGACGAGCGTGATCGGTTGCGATACGACTGGGGCCGAGAGCGCGAGCGAGAGCGCCTGAGCGAAGAGACCGCTCAGGACCATGGGCACAGGGGAAGTGGTCTGGGTATGTGGATTGTCCACCGTAGCGTTCGCTGGGCCAGAGACGCTGCCATCAAGCAGCTCACCGGCGAAGAAGCCGATGACGAGCGAATTGGCCACGAAGGCGAGCGTGCCCGTGCCCGCGCCATCGCCAGTGCCCGCGTTGTCGAAGGCGATCGTGGCCCGCGCGCCACTGCGTTCCCCCCTCACGGTCTCGCCAGGCACGAACGGCGCGACGCGCTTGCCGTACGTCACAGCATTCAGTTGCGTCTGCGGCAGCGCGAACTGTCCTAGCGGCACTTCGAGCTGCTCTTCCTTTGGGGGCGCTGACGGCGATGGGGTCACGAGAAACGCACCGGTCGGTTGCATGGCTGCATTCGCGGTCGGGTTGGTTGGACGCGGATCATTGTCCGAATCAATCTTGTTGACGTCCAGTCCGGAATAGGGCGTCGTGATGACAACGATCTTCGGGGTGACGGACGCGATGGTGTAAAGCACGGGTGTCGTCGCGAACGACGAACCTGGAGTCATCTGCGACGCAAACTGGATCTGATTTCCTGGCGCGAGCACGCCTGTCTGATCGCCCGACGTGGGCACACTTGCCGAACCTGTGGTGACGAAGAAGTTGCCGGAAAGCTGAGGTAGACTTGCGCCCTGTCGTGTGACTGCGAAATAACTCGGCGGCAAATAGACGAGCGGTCGCAAGAGCATCCCTTGCGCCTGATCCTGAAGAATAAGGAAGGCCACATCGTCTCTGTTCGTTGGAATCGGCGGCACGGGGCTCGGTACTTCAGCGAGCGTGATCTGCCCGATCGAGTTGTCAAAGCCGCCTACCGCAACGATATGCAAGTCTGTAATCGTTGCGATGTCGATGCTACCGACGGCGAGTACGACGGTCGATGGGAACTTGCCGCGCAGCGGCGTGACGACAGTGAACGGCCCTGCACCCGTCGAATCCAGATACGATAGACTCACCGATTGCGCGCCAGCGCCCGCCGGGATGGGCGGGATGATGGCAACTCCCGCGGTATCGAGATCACTGGTCGAGTAGATCGCCGCGAGCTTCGCGGGTGCTGGAACCGTTGTGATCTTCGGTACGGATGCCAATTGAGTGAGCGGATCGACGACGGTCTTGGTCAGCACGTACGGCGGAGCCGGCGGCACTCCTGGAGGTGGTGCTTGAGAGCCACTCAGGCGGCACGGGAACGGGGGAGGAGCAAATGGAGCGCCTACGGCGGCCGTCATGTTGAGCTTCAACGTGCGAGTCGCGCCCGTCGCCACGGCTACAGTTGTGTCTGCCGCGACGGTCAGACCGAACATCTGCCCAAGCACCGGATCCGTGATCGTGTTCGTATAGAGCGGAACCGCCGCCATCCGTGTGGCGGCCTGCGCAGGGGTAAGGGTGGTCTCCGCCGTCGAGATGGCGAACGTGAGGACGATCTGGTTTGCCATGAGGTCTGTATGCTACTCTGAAATTGGTGTACGAGGTCAAGCAGGCCGAGATCGCGCGCGCGATCGATATGCTACGAACCGCTCCCCTGACGGCAGCGCAGTTTGCGATGAAGATGTGGCCGGACCGCCAGCGATCTCATGGCAGCCATTCGCTGGCGGGGCACGCCCTTTTGCGGCGCCTGGGTCAGCTCGGGTACGTCGAAAAGGTCGGCGATTTGTGGATGCCTCGTGGGTTCGGCGCAGGTTCTGCGGGACAACCCGCAAGTCAAGCCACAAGATTGCTTGCAGATGAACAGCTAGGTTTCCTGCCTGGTGGACCGCAAGCCGTATCGCCAGACAGCTCGCCGCCTCGTCAAGCTGACCGATTGCGACTGCAACGGCTGGCTACCCTGGCGGACACCCCCGTCGCCAGCGTCGAGCACGACGTCGCGCTCGGTAACGTCATGATCCGCGGCGAGCCCATGACGACCTGCCTGGCCGACGCTTGTGCTTTCGTGCTGTTGCGCGGCCGGAGCGCGAACGTCTACCTGCCATGCGGCGCGCAGATGCTCGTCGGCCTGACGCCCGTTGAGGCGGCGCGAGTGCTCTACCTGCGCTGGCAGCAGAGCGGTGCGCCGCCCGATCTGCCGCACGAGGACGCCTGGATCGTCATCGACGATGGCATCATTGCCTGCCCAAACGCCTGGAGACCCGCAAGCGCAGACGAAAGCTGGATCGAACCCGAGGAGCTGGGCAGGCGCGTGCAGAGGCAGCGGGTCGCGGCGGGGCTCGCATAGCCTCGACGACCCAACCTTATCTAGCTAAGATTAGGGCGTGTCAGACGATGTAGGTATGATCGTGCCCCACTCGGTGGGTGGTCTGGTCCCCCATGGCGTGCTTGATCGAACATCGGACCGCAGGCTCATCGCGGCGTATCTTGCGGGCCAGTCGGCATCGAGGAGTCGGCAGACGGCTCTGGACGCCCTGCGGCGGGTTTCTCGCGTCATCGCCCGCATCCGGGGGGTCGCGCTTCCCCCAGACGCTCAGTTCGACGCGATCCGGTGGTGTTCAATCGAGTACGAGCAGGCCATCGCGATCCGCGCTGGCCTCGCCGAGATGTCATCCCAGGGCGAGATCACGCCCGGTACGGCGAACCTCACACTCTCGCACCTGCGGAGCCTGTTCGCCGTGGCCGCCACGATGCGGCTCATCACTCCGGAACAGGCCATGCTCTCGAGCCCGAAGTTTTTGAAGACCATCCGGGGCAAACGCCAAATGCGCGGTCGGGCGATTTCAGCGGCCGAAGAGCGGGCCCTTCGATCGGCCACCGCATCGCTTGCGGGATACCAGCCCGAACTGGTCGATACGGCCATCGTGCTCGCCATCGGCGGGGGGCTGCGCCGCGAGGAGATTGCGGACCTGACCATGGCTGGCGTGGGCGTGGGGGAGCTGACCGTCATCGGCAAGGGCAACAAAGAGCGGCGTCCGAGCATCGACGTGCAAATGCAAGCCGCGATCGATCTATGGCTAGCCGTGCGCGCGAAGCTAACTCCCCTTCATGCGCGGCTCTTCTGCTCTCCCGAGCGTCCAGACCGTCCGCTTTCCCCGTGGAGCTTCTGGTGGCTGGTCCGCCGGACCGCACACCTCGCGTTCGGCGACCGGAAGCCGTGTGCGAACGGTTGCCGGTGCCTCGATGTTGTCACCGGCCCGCACGACTTTCGGCGAACCTTTGCCTCACGGCTGCTCGCGCAGGGGTTTGATCTCAGCGAGGTTCAGAAGCTCATGGATCATGGCTCGATTCAGACGACAGCGCTCTACGACAAGCGCGAGATGGAAACGCTGCGCGAAAAGCGCAGGGGCGCTCGTGTGATCGCGTAGACTCTCTCGATGGAGCGCTGACTCATGACGGCCGCATCATGGATCTGCAAGCGTTGCCATCGGCTTCTCCCGGTCGACGGGGCCAGAATGTGCGCCGCGTGCATCGTGGTACGCGCCAACGAAGAACGGCGCCGTCCAGCAGCGGCATCGGATGCGCCTCCGGAAATCCAACTCTCATGGGAGTGCGGCGAGTAGATCGCTGCGTCGACGTCGGAGCGGGTGCGGTCTACGGATGATCGTCCCACGAGTCCATGAGACCGTGGAGAATCGGATGGAACCCGTTCGATTTCATCTCCGCGTAAGCCGTACTCTTCGACCAGCCTTCAATGAGTGTTCGATCCATCCCATGTGTGCAGTGAACGAGCACGATGCGCGCGCCCCGATCGCGCATGATGGCCACAGCAGCCGCGACTTTCTGTTCATCGGGGTGCCTGAACGTGTTCGCGATGCCATAGAAGATGTCCTTGTCGCCGATGGGCTCGATAGTCAACACGGCGACCGTCATGGTCGCCGGGACGGCGTCGGCTCCTTCTTGCGTTGAATCGTTGAGCTTCACCACCTGCGTCACGCCCAAAGACTGCAAATATGCCCAGCCTTCGAGCGTTGGCTGTCCAGATCGATACAGCCCCGGCTCAACTTGATGCAGATTCGGAACCCCGTGCGTCATCACAGATGCGGGGGCGCATCCACCACCGATAACCATGAGGATTCCTGCGAGTAGCAGCTTCATCGGCCCAGTCTACGCCAAGCGCGTCGGGCATCGTGCCCGCATCCTCAGGATGGCGTTGCTCGTGAGGTGGCCATCGGTGTCCATCGCATTGTTTGCCCATCCCACGTATACGCGCCGAAATCAAAATCAGCCGCCGGGCTGCTCTCGATGATCCCAGTCATTGCATCGACGGTCTGATCCTTGGACATCCATTCGCCGGTGATGGGCTGCCATCCGGATGCGTTGACTCGATAGAGATAGTAGAGTGAGCCCGGGGCATCACCCAGAACTCCCGACCCGCACGGTCGCGCCGTCATCTCGCCGTTCTCGACCGCGAAGAGGTAGAGCACGCCATCGCTTGCGCGAACGGTTGCGGGGCGACCGCTTGAGTTTCGCAGTTGCACGCGCGCAGCCGTCCGCATCGAAGGTGACATCGCGATGGGTTCTCCCCATGATGCACATGAGGCGGAAGGCTCATGCAGGCTCGTGGGCTCATACAGCCATGGTCCGTTCCATCCACCCCATCCATAGGGATGGCTGCCTACGGCGAGATCGCCATCATGCACTCCGGGGCTCGCTGGAGCTGAGACATTCACGTGGCGCATCGCGAGGCTGGTGGCCTCCCTGGATGGCTTGAGCGCCGGATAGGGTGGATAGACCGGCTTTCCTGGGGGGGGTGGGGCCGCTGGAAGGCTCTTCGCTGCTGTAGTCGCCGGATGATCGGGCTTGGGAGCAGGTTTCGGCCCGAGGAACGGCAGGTTGATGATCTTCTTGGGAGCAGGTTTCGGCCCGAGGAACGGCAGGTTGATGATCTTCTTGGGCGCCGGGTGAGCCAGGTTCTTGGTGACCTGTGCAATCGCCGCCAGGAATGCGGCAGGGTCGACCGTGTCGAAACAGGACTTTTTCCTACTGCCCGTGTAGATCCTGAACTTGCCTGACGGTTGCAGATAGTTCTGCGGCGGGACGGTTGGGTCG
>JBOHCP010000397.1:0-5394 GCA_050698875.1 Streptosporangiaceae bacterium
GCCTCACGCCATGTAGCCAGGTACCGTGTAATCGGTCTTAAACTATGACTAATCAGGTGAAGTCGGTCGTGAGGCTAGTAGCCGGACCTCGGGAGGCTTAGCATGATCTGGACCCAGTCCGGTGGCCGCGATCGGCCTGGCCAAGGGCGGTGACGGTGTGGTCGGCTACCTAATCCGGCGGATCTTCCAGGCCCTCGTCGTGACGTTTATCGTCACGCTCATCACCCTGCTGCTGGTTCACCTGCTGCCGGGCGGACCCGTCCGCGGCCTGCTCGGACCGCGGGCCACCGCCCAGCAGGTCACGTATTACACCCACCTCTACGGCTTCGACCAGCCGATCTGGACGCAGTACGGCAAGTGGGTCTGGCAGCTGCTCCAGGGCAATCTTGGCTACTCGCCGAAGAACAATCAGCAGGTCACCAGCGAGATCGCCCTGTTCCTGCCGAAGACGATCGTGCTGGTGCTGATCGGCACCGTCGTGTCGCTGATCTTCGGCATCCCGCTCGGGGTCTACCAGGCGGTCAAGCGCTACACCGCCGGCGACTACGCGCTGACCGGACTCTCGTTCGTCGGCTACGCAACCCCGACCTTCTTCGTGGGCCTGCTGCTGGTCCAGTGGTTCGCGGTCGACACCCACATCTTCCCGCCGTTCGCGCCGCAGTCATCCTCGGTGCTCGGCGTGCTGTCCCAGCCGCAGGCGCTGGTGCTGCCGGTACTCGCGTACGCCTTCGTGCTGTACGCGCTCTGGAGCCGGTACATGCGCTCGTCCGTGATGGACAACCTGGTGCAGGACTACGTGCGCACCGCCAGGGCGAAGGGGGCCAGCGAGCGGCGGGTGCTGTGGGGCCACGTGTTCCGCAACTCGCTGACCGCGATCGTGACCCTGCTCGGCCTGTCCCTGCCGACGCTGGTTGCGGGGGCGATCCTCGTCGAGGTGGTCTTCAACTACCCGGGCATGGGGCTCGCGTTCTTCAACGCCGCGCAGAACTTCGACTTCCCGACGCTGCTCGGGTTCACCATCATCGCGACGGCGGCGACGATCCTCGGCAACCTGCTCGCCGACGTCAGCTACGCCGTCATCGACCCGAGGGTGAGGTACAGCTAGATGACCATGCTGCCGCGGGGCGCTGACCCCGCCCTGGCCCACGGCCACGCCGCCCTCGCGGAGGCCGAGGCCGTCGAGATCGCGCCGGGCGGACTGCTCACCGGGACCAAGCCCCGCGGGATGCTCCGGCGTGGCTGGGAGGTCTTCGCCGAGAGCAGGCTCGCGCTCATCGGGCTCGGCATCGTCGTGTTCATGCTGCTGTTCTGCTTCATCGGGCCGCTGCTGTACAGCACCGATCAGGTGCACACGAACCTGCGCAACTCGCTGTGCACGCCCGGCGGGAGCCACCTGCTTGGCTGCGATCCGGTCGGCTACGACGTCCTCGGCCGGCTCATGACGGGCGGCCAGACCTCGCTGGAGGTCGGCTTCGCGGCGGCGGCTGTCTCCGTCCTGTTCGGCACGCTCTACGGCGCGATCTCCGGGTTTGTGGGCGGGTTTGTCGACTCGGTGATGATGCGGGTCGTCGACGCCGGGCTGTCGATCCCCTACATCATGGTCATCATCATCCTGTCGGTGATCTTCCACCCGAACCCGGCGGTCATGATCTTCATCATCTCCTCGTTCTACTGGCTGGGTGTCGCCCGGCTCGTGCGCGGCGAGACGCTGAGCCTGCGGACCCGCGAGTACGTGCAGGCCGTCAAGGTGATCGGCGGCGGCCGGATGCGCTCGGTGGTCAGGCACATCGTGCCGAACGCGATCGGCACGATTATCGTGCAGGCCACGTTCGCCGTCGCCGACGCGATCCTGACCCTGTCCGCCCTCGGCTTCCTGGGGCTCGGCGTGAACGCGCCTGCCACCGACTGGGGCTCGATGCTGGCCGCCGGGCTGCAGTACATGCAGGGCGGCGGCTACTGGTGGCTGATCTACCCGGCCGGATTCGCGATCATTATCACCTGCATTGCGTTCAACTTCATCGGCGACGCCCTCCGCGACGCCTTCGAGACCCGGCTACAGCGCCGCTAGGGGGGATTTGGTGGCACCGCTCCTGCAGGTCGAGGACCTGCACACCGACATCAGGCTGAAGCACGCGACGGTGCATGCCGTCGACGGCGTGTCGTTCAGCATCGAGGCCGGGGAGACGCTGGGCGTCGTGGGCGAGTCGGGCTGCGGCAAGACGATGACCGCACTGTCGATCATGAATCTGCTGCCCACCGGCGGTCACATCACGAGCGGCTCGATCAAGCTCGGCGGCAGCGAGATCACCGAGTTGTCCGAGGACGCCCTGCGCAACATCCGCGGCAACGATATCGGGATGATCTTCCAGGACCCGCTCACCTCGCTGAACCCGACCATGACCGTCGGCAAGCAGATCGCCGAGGCCGTGCTGCTGCACCGCGAGGCGTCCAAAGAGCAGGCGATGGACCGCGCGGCCGAGGTGCTCGACCTGGTCGGCCTGCCGCGGGTCAGGGAGCGGATCAACGAGTACCCGCACCAGTTCTCCGGTGGCATGCGGCAGCGCGTGATGATCGCCATGGCGCTGGCGTGCGAGCCAAAGCTGCTGATCGCGGATGAGCCGACGACGGCGCTGGACGTGACGATCCAGAAGCAGATCCTCGAGCTGATCGACGACCTGCGCCGCCGGCTCGGCATGGCGGTGATCCTGGTCACCCACGACCTCGGTGTCATCGCCGGACGCGCCGACCGGGTCGCGGTCATGTACGCAGGCAAAGTCGCCGAGACGACTGACACCACCACGCTGTTCTCCAACCCGCGGCATCCCTACACCGAGGCGCTGTTCCATTCGCTGCCGGACAAGGCGGCAGAGACCCGGGAGCGGCTGTACTCCATCCCGGGGCTGCCGCCGGACCTGACCAACCCGCCGGCCGGGTGCCGGTTCGCGCCCCGCTGCCGGTATGCGACCGACCGCTGCCGGGCGGAAGAGCCGAACCTGCGCGGCGAGAGCCCCGGCCACGAGTTCGCCTGCTTCTACCCGGTCGGCGCGGCCGAGCGCGGCGGTGTCGCCGTCGCGTCTGAGCTCCCGACGGCCATCCTGGAGGAGATGCCCGCTGTCACCGGCGAGACGCTGCTGAGGGTGCAGAGCCTGGTGAAGGACTTCCCGGTTACCAAGGGCGCGATCCTGCAGCGCCGGGTCGGCTGGGTCAGCGCGGTGGCGGACGTCAGTTTCGACATCAACCGCGGCGAGACGCTGGGCATCGTGGGCGAGTCGGGCTGCGGCAAGACCACCATCGGCAGGCTCGTCGTGGGCCTCGATGCGCCGACGATGGGCTCGATCAACTTCGAGGGCAAGGACCTGGCCCGCAGCAGCGCCAGGGCGTACCGCCGGGAACGGCGGAAGATCCAGCTCATGTTCCAGGACTCCTACTCCTCGCTTGACCCGCGCATGCGCGCGGGCACCATCCTGCGCGAGCCGCTGGTGGTTCAGGGCATCGGCAACCGCGCCGAGCAGCACAAGCGGGTGGCCGAGATTCTCGACCACGTCGGCCTGCCGGCCAGCGCGGTAGACCGGTATCCGCACGAGTTCTCCGGCGGGCAGCGGCAGCGGCTGGGGTTCGCCCGGGCGCTGATCCTGTCACCTGAGCTGATCGTGGCCGACGAGCCGGTATCCGCGCTGGATGTGTCCATCCAGGCGCAGGTGCTCAACCTGATGCGCGAACTGCAGCGGGAACTCGGGCTCACCTACCTGTTCATCTCCCACGATCTGGCGGTGGTGCGCTACCTGTCGAACCGGATTGGCGTCATGTACCTCGGCAAGCTGGTCGAGGTGGGTCCCGCCGACGAGGTGTACCTGACGCCGGCGCACCCGTACACCCGCGGGCTGATCGACTCCGCACCAGTCGCGGATCCGCTGGCCGAGCACGCCAAGGTCGATGCCGGCGTGCGCGGCGAGCTGCCGAGCGCGATCCACCCGCCGTCGGGCTGCCGGTTCCGGACCCGCTGCCCGCTGGCCCAGGAGATCTGCGCGGAGGTCGAGCCGCCGCTGCGGGCGTTCAGCGTGAACGGACATCAGGCCGCCTGCCACTTCCCGCTGCGGACGCCGCTGCCCGCCCACGCCGTGGCGGCAGCCGCGACGCCTGCACCGACACCGCTGCCGTAGCCGTCTGCTGTCGCCGTGGCGTCCGCGCAGCAGTTCACGACCCGGCCCGAACTGACGGGCACCTTCGGGATGGTGGCGTCCACGCACTGGCTAGCGTCGGCGGCGGGCATGGCGGTGCTGGAAAAGGGCGGTAACGCGTTCGACGCCGCGGTGGCCGCTGGCTTCGTGCTGCAGGTGGTCGAGCCGCACCTCAACGGGCTCGGCGGCGAGGTGCCCGTCATCGGGTTTGACGCGACGTCCGGGCAGCCGTTCGTGCTCGACGGCCAGGGTCCGGCGCCGGCTGCGGCGACCCCGGCTGCCTTCGGCGAGCTAGGCCTCGATCTCGTGCCCGGCACGGGACTGCTGGCCGCGTGCGTGCCCGCCGCGTTCGGCACCTGGATGCTGCTGCTCGAGCGGTACGGCACCATGCGGCTGCGGGACGTGCTCGAGTACGCGATCGGCTACGCCGGGGACGGCTACCCGATGCTCGCCAGCGCCAGTGACGCGATCGGCGCGGTGGCCCAGGCCTTCGCCGAGCACTGGCCGAGCTCGGCCGAGATCTACCTGGCGGCGGGGGTGCCAGCCGGGGGCAGCCGGTTCGCCAACAGGCCGCTTGCGGCGACCTACCAGCGGATCCTCGACGAGGCAGAGAGCGCGGCTGCCGGCCGGGAGCAGCAGATCGAGGCGGCTCGGCGAGCGTTCTACGACGGCTTCGTCGCCGCGGCTATCGACGACTACGCCGGCCGCGCTGAGGTCATGGACGTGACCGGAGAGCGTCATGGCGGCTTGCTGACCGGAGCCGACCTCGCCGCGTGGCGGGCATCGGCGGAGCGGCCGGTGACGCTGGATTTCGGCGGGCTGACCGTGTGCAAGACCGGGCCGTGGGGCCAGGGGCCGGTGTTCCTGCAGCAACTGGCGATGCTGGCCGGGTTCGATCTCGCGCAGATGGCTCCGGGCAGCGCTGATTTCATCCACACCGTGACCGAGGTGGCCAAGCTCGCGTTCGCCGACCGGGAGGCGTGGTACGGCGATCCGCGTCAGTCGGAGGTGCCGCTTGCCGACCTGCTGTCGGCCGACTACGCAGCGCAGCGCCGTGCGCTCGTCGGCGCGCAGGCGTCGGGGGAGTTGCAGCCGGGCGCGCCGGGTGGCCGCCAGCCCCGGCTGCCCGAGTACGCGCTCGCTCGCTTCGGCCAGGCCGCGCCAGGGGCGCCGGACGGGACCGGCGAGCCCGCTGCCGCCGGGGGCGTGACGGTAC
>JBOHCP010000398.1:0-5387 GCA_050698875.1 Streptosporangiaceae bacterium
CTGCGGTAGCGGCGGCCGCCGGACCGGCTGGCGGCTGGCAGCGCGTCGGCGGCCTGCTCGTCGGCCACCTGCTGGTCCATCGCGCCCCCCAGCCGCCGGTACTAGCCGGCGGCACTGAAAGCTCGCCCTCCGATGAGGTGAGTCTGCCCGGCTGCATCGGGCTCAAGACCCGGTGGCGGCACGAGTTCCGGGCCGGCGTCGACGATCAGCTCAGACGCCGACAGCAGCCGAACCGTCTCCTCGACCGGTCGCGGCTGCTCCAGCTCGCCCTCGACGACACCGAGCTCGTTCAGCTTGCGGGCGCTCACCAGCACCCGGCTCTCCAGCGAGCCGACAGTCCGGTTGTAGGTGGATACCGCCGTCGTCAGCGCCCGGCCGAGGCCGTCGACGTGCCTGCCCAGGCTGGCGATCCGGTCATAGAGCTCCCGGCCCAGGTCGAACACGGCGCGAGCGTGGTCAGACAGGGCGGCCTGCTGCCACGCGTACTGCGCGGTCCGCAGCATGGTGACGAGTGTGGTGGGCGTGGCGATGTGCACCCGGCTCGCCATCGCGTACTCGAGCAAGGCGGGGTCCTGCTCGAGGGCGGGAGCCAGGAAGGCCTCGCCTGGGATGAACAGCACGACGAACTCGGGCGACGGGCTGAGCGCGACCCAGTAGGCCTTGGCCGCCAGCCGGTCGACGTGTTCGCGCACGTGGCGGGCGTGCGCGGCGAGCCGGTCGGCGCGGATATTCTCATCGGCGGACTCGGCGGCCGCCAGATATGCGGCGAGGGAGACCTTGGAGTCGACGACGATGTTCTTGCCGCCTGCCAGCCTGACCACCATATCCGGGCGAATGGCGCCGTCGGCCGTGGTGACGCCGACCTGCTCGTCGAAGTCGCACTTGCTTGCCATGCCGGCCAGCTCGACCACGCGCCTGAGCTGCATCTCACCCCACCGGCCGCGGGCCTCAGGCCTGCGCAGCGCAGTGACCAGCGCCTGCGTCTGGATGCGCAGCTGATCGGAGGTCTGCCGGGCGATCGAGACCTGCTCCGTCAGCGCCGCGTGCGAGGACCGCCGGGCCGCCTCCGCCTCCCGCAGCTGGCCCTCCAGCCTGGTGAGGGTGTCTCGCAGCGGCTGCACGAGCTGCTCGACAGCGGCCTTGCGGCTGTCGAGCTCGCCGGCCGCCGTCGCGCTGGCCGCGCCCAGCCGGCCTTCGGCGAGCTCCAGCAGAGTCCTGGCGCTGCGGTCGAGCGCCTGAGCCGAGAGCGACTCGAAGCGCTCGGCGAGCTGGCCGTCGAGCAACGTGGCCTTCTCCTGAGCGGCGCGCTCGAGCAGGGCAGCCCGGTCCGCAGCGGCCCGCGCCCGCTCGTCGGCAGTGGCGGCCCGCGCGGAGAGATCGGCGGAAGCGCCGGCCAGCCGCCGCTGGGCGAGCAGGTAGCCGAGCGCCGCGCCGATGGCTGCGCCGAGCAGCAGCCCGATAAGCAGCAAGATCGCGTTCATGATCAGCATGGTTACAGGCGACCACCGACAATTTCGGGCGCGACACGCCCGACGTGCGCGGTCGGGATAGTCGCGGCCGCCATAAATGCCGCTTTGGTGCTGCTCCAGCTACACCAAAGCGGCATTCACGGTGTCGCGGGCCGGACCCTGGCCGGACCCAGCGCGCACGCCGCGGTGCCGAGAGCCGAAGCCACGCCGTTCCCCTGCCGTGCATAGAATTTCCCGGTGAGCCTGGCAATCGGCATCGTCGGCCTGCCCAACGTGGGCAAGTCCACCCTGTTCAACGCGCTCACGCGGGCGAACGCGCTAGCGTCCAACTACCCCTTCGCGACGATCGAGCCAAACGTCGGCATTGTCGGCATCCCTGATCCGCGGCTGGACGCGCTGGCGCGGCTGTACGACTCCGCGCGGATCGTGCCGGCCACGGTGCGGTTCGTGGACATCGCGGGCCTGGTGCGCGGCGCGTCAGCCGGGCAGGGCCTCGGTAACCAGTTCCTGTCGCACATCCGGGAGACCGACGCGATCTGTCAGGTCGTGCGCGTGTTCACCGACCCGGACGTGAGCCACGTGGACGGGGACGTGTCGCCAGAGCGCGACATCGACACCATCGCGACCGAGCTGATGCTGGCCGACCTGCAGACCCTGGAGAAGGCCGCGCCGCGGCTGGCGAAGGAGGCCAGGTTCGCCAGGGACCCCGAACGGGTCAGGACGGCTGCGGCAGCCGCCCAGGCTCAGGGGCTCCTGGACGGCGGCAGCACGCTGTTCGCTGCCGCCTCTCCGGCCGGACTGGACCTGGCCGACGTGCGCGAGCTGCATCTGCTGACCGCCAAGCCGTTCGTTTACGCGTTCAACGAGGACGACAGCGAGCTTCGTGACGACGAGCTGCGCAAGCGGCTTGCCGACCTGGTGGCGCCCGCCGAGTCGGTGTTCCTGGACGCCAAGACCGAGGCGGAGCTCGCCGAGCTCGAGCCCGCGGAGGCGGCGGAGTTGCTGGCTGAGCTCGGGCTGGGCGAGCCCGGCCTGGCCCAGCTGGCGAGGGCGGGGTTCGCTGCGCTGCGGCTGTCCACGTTCCTGACCGCTGGCCCGAAGGAGGCGCGAGCCTGGACGATCCCCGCCGGCGCTACCGCGCCTGAGGCGGCCGGGGTCATCCACACCGACTTCCAGCGCAGCTTCATCAAGGCCGAGATCGTGTCCTTCGACGATCTGATGGCGGCAGGCTCGATCGCCGCGGCGCGCGCGGCCGGCAAGGCCAGGATCGAGGGCAAGGACTACGTCATGCGGGACGGCGACGTGGTCGAGTTCCGTCATGGAAACGTATGAGTGTCGGCGGGCGGACCCGATCGGGGCCACCCGGAATCCGTAGCGGCTGCGCAGGCGTCAGGGGCCGCGCTGCGGGCAGGTGCCTGGCCCACAGATTCTGGGAGCCCTTGAGTGCCGGCTGAGTATGACAAGATCCGGGCGGAGAATGTAGCCCGTTACGGCTGGGACACGGCCGTGCTCGAGCTGCTCGGTCAGCTCTACAGCGACCGGACGCACTTCATCTTCGAGCTGATTCAGAACGCTGAGGACGCCGGCGCGACTGACCTGACGTTCGCCCTTTTCGCCGATCGGCTGGAGGTCAGGCACGACGGGCGCGACTTCACGGTCGCCGACGTCCGCGCCATCTGCGGCGTCGGCCAGGGCACCAAGGCGGATGACCTGACCCAGATCGGCGAGTTCGGCATTGGCTTCAAGGCGGTGTACGCCTACACCGACAGCCCGCAGATCCATAGCGGCGCCGAGAATTTCCGGATCGAGAAATACGTCCGGCCCTATTCGGTGGATCCGCTCGGCGAACCTGCAGCGCAGACCGTCTTCGTGTTCCCTTTCGATCGCCCGCAAGTGCCCGCGGCTGCCGCCGTCCAGGAGATCTCCGCGGCCCTCGGCACCATTGGCGTCGAGACGCTGCTGTTCCTGCGGAACATCAAGGCGATCCGCAGCTGCGGACTGGTGACAGCCGACGTCGTGCTGCAACGGACGTCAGCCGCGCGCGCTCACTCCGGCCGGCACGTCAGGCTATCAAGCGGGCAGCCGCTCGGCCGTGGCGACGAGGAATGGTTCGTCTGGGAACGGCGGCTTGAGGCACTCGGCCATCCGGATCAGCGGGTGGAGCTCGCCTTCATGCTGCGCGCCGAGGTCAGCTCGGGCCGGCTGACCAGGCGGGAGACCTCACCGCTGGTCGTGTTCTTCCCGACGCAGAAGGAGACGTTCCTCGGATTCGTCGTCCAGGGCCCGTACCGGACGACGCCAGCACGGGACAACGTTCCCGAGCATGACGAGTGGAACCAGGCTCTGGTCCGCGAGACGGCCGCCCTCCTCGCGGACGTCCTGGCAGGGCTCAGGGACGAGGGGCTTCTTACCGTCGAGGTACTGCAGGCGCTGCCATTGGACGCCGCCCGTTTCGAGCCGGAGACGATGTTCCGCGCCCTGTTTGAGTCTGCTCGCGCCGTTCTTGGTGAGGACGAGATGATCCCCGCTGCTGGCGGGGGCTATCGCTCCGCCCGGCAGCTGAAACTGGCCAGCGGGGCCGGCCTTCGCGAGTTGCTGACGCCCGATCTGCTTGGCCACCTGTGGGCCGAGGACGGCCCGATCGCGTTTGTTTCTGATTCGATCTCGGAGATCGGGACACCCGTCCTCTGGCGGTACCTGCGCGACGAAGCGGGCCTGGACGAGGTGACGCCGGAAGCCGTCGTGACCCGCCTCACCGCTGAGTTCCTCTCGGCCCGGCCTGATCAGTGGATCGTCAGCTTCTACTGGTTCCTCTACCAGCATCAGGCGCTATGGCAGGAGCCGAGGCATCCGGGCGATCGGGCCGGGCCGGCCCGGTCGAAGCCGATGATCCGGCTTGAAGACGGCGCGCAGGTGGCTCCGTTTGACGCGCGAGGCAGGCCAGCCGCTTATCTTCCGGGCTCTGCCGATACTGGGTTCGCGACGGTCCGGCGGGCCATCGCAGCGCATCCCGACGCCCGGCAGTTCCTGACCGCGCTCGGGTTCGGCGAGCCAGACATCGTCGCGGAGGTAGTTGACCTCGTATTGCCCCGGTACCACGACGCAGATGTCGCGAAGCTCGATGCCGGCCAGCACGACGCTGACCTGGAACTAGTCGCGCGCGCGCTCGACGGGGCATCGCAGGCCAGCCGGGAACGGCTCATTGACGCGCTGCGGCAGACCACCTTCCTGGTCGGGGAGAACGCGGCGACTGGTCACCAGCGGCTGATGCAGCCGGGCGATCTGTACCAGCGGACGAGGGCTCTTGAGTGCTATTTCGACGGGAATCCTGACGCCTGGCTCGCGGCCGATGCGTACGGTCCCTGGCTGACTCAGCTGCGCGGAATGGGCGTCAGGGAGACGGTGCGACTGGACGTCCGCGCGGCAGACGAACTCGGCTACGTGAGCATTGCCGACGAGTTCGCCCGGCACGAGCGCGGGGTAGCGGGGTTCGACCCGTCGGCGGCAATCGACGGGCTCGAGTACGCGCTCGGGAACCCGAATCAGGCTCGGTCGGAATTCGTCTGGAACACGCTGCTCGTTCCCAGCAGGCACCTGATCGCCGGCGTCGTCGAGAAGACTCACCGCCTGGAATTCGCCGACGCCCGCCGCGAGCACATGCTGTCACCCATCGGCGAGCTAGCCAGGGACGCGGCATGGCTACCGGCCGCGGACGGAACGTTCCGTCGCCCGGCTGATCTCGACGTAGCCGATCTGCCGCAGTCCTACAAGCGGGACGACGTGCTGGCCCGGGCGCTCGCGATGAGCCGGCCACTACTCGAGGAGGCCAGTCGCCAGCTAGGGCTTCCGGCCGGCTTCCTGCGCAGGCTGAGCAGGCATCCTGACCTCGTGGCGTCGATCGAGCAGGAGCTCGAAGCC
>JBOHCP010000399.1:0-5373 GCA_050698875.1 Streptosporangiaceae bacterium
GGGTAGGTCAGTGAGCGGGGCCGTGGTGGCGCGGGCGACCGTAGACCAGTGGCGGCAGCGGGGCATCCTGCCCGGACCTGCGTGGACGGTCGGCGGCAGGCCGGCGTGGCTGTGGCCCGCGGTCGAGGCGTGGGCGCGGCGCACAGGCCGGATCAGGTGAGCGGCGGTCGAGCTCGCGCTGTCTGTCTAGCTTGACGACGCTCGAGCGGCTGACCGCACCTGGACAGCACGAACGAGCCCCGGCCCGCCCCCGCGTAGGGCGAGCCGGGGCTCGTTCGTCTGCCGGTCAGATAGTAGGCGCGGCCGGCGCGGCCGGTGCGGCAGGCGGTGTATTGCCCGCTGCGGGAGCCGGCGTCAATGGTGCGCGAGTGAGCTTCGACACCGGGGTGACCTTCTCGCGCAGCAGCGAAGCCATGACGATGGCGAGAATGCCGTTCACAGCCGAGACCAGGCCGGGCGTGACGTGCGGCACGGCGAACGCGGTCAGGCACGTCCCGGCCGCAGTGAGCAGCCCGGTGTAGAGCGCCGGGGTTGCCTTGTCCACAGACAGGGCGGCGATGACAGCGAGGAACGCCGCGGCGGTTGACTCGATGCCGGCGGTCTGCGCGACGCTGAAGTGAAGGCCCAGGGTCACGCACAGGGCGATGGCAGCCTGGACCGTGCCGGGCTGGATGGCGGGTCAGGTCACGGGTAGCTGGCCATCAGCAGCCGGGGCGATGACGCGGCCGGCGTCTCCCTGACCAGGACAACGCGGCCGAACTTCTGGCTCGAGTCGGACCACACCGGATCCGTGGCGGAAGCACCGCAGGAGGGGTTGAACGCGCACCCGTTGCCCTGCGTCGTGACCTCGTAGGTGTAGCCCGGGGTGCTGCCCGCTATTGCTGCACCGTTGATGACGAAGCCGAAGTACAGTTCTCCGGCCGCGGCGGGGGTCAGGGATGGCCAGGTGTTCGTGCCGGGCGAGTCCAGATTCGCAAACATGTCCACCGACCACGAGCCGACAGTGGACGAGAACTCCTGCGTGACGATGTCGATAGTGGGACTCCCGCCCGTGACGCCGATCGTGGCCGTCTGCGAGCCAGTGGCAGTGACCTTTCCCTGCCATGTGGTCGCGATCATCCCGTTGACAGAACCAACGAAATGTGAGCCGATCTGCGTCCAGGTAGCGCCGCCGCCAGTTACCGAGTTAACCCAGTTGGAAGCCGAGTCGATGCTCACGGCGACCATCAGAATCAGGTCGCCGACAGCCGTATTGTTCAGGCCGACAGTGCCCGCGCCGGCGAACTCGGTCTGTCCCGGGAAGGTGCCGTTCGCTGCCCAGGACATCAGAATCCTAGCCCGGAGCCCAGGTAGCACCACTTGCTGATCGAGGCGACGTACTCGAAGCCGAGGATGTCGACCTTGCCCGCAGCAGTGGAAAGCGCCGGCGCTCCAGCTGCGCCGAAGTCGTAGATCGCGTTGCAGGCGAGGGTGAACGATCCTCCGGTGCCCTGCGTGATGCGGAAGCGGATCACCTGGCCGTCGAGCGGGTTGCTCGGGGCGCCGAGCGTCGCAGTGGAGGCCGTCAGCGTCAAGTTGAATGCGTTGCCGAGCGCTGCATTGACCGGGACTGTCGACGCGAAGGTGAGGGCTGCGACGGCTGGCGCGAGCCAGCCGGTCATCGTCCCGCCGGCCTCGGGCAGTCCGCCAAGCGCGCTCAGCGCTGCTGCAGCTGTCGCCTGCCCGGTGCCGCCGTTGCCGATCCCCAGCGTGCCGATGACGCCCGTGCCGAGCGGCAGCCCCGTCGCGTTAGTCAGGACGGCCGCAGACGGCGTGCCGAGGTTCGGGGTTGTCAGCGCCGGTGACGTGGCCAGGACGGTCTGGTCGGTGCCTGTCGTTCCCAGCTGGCCCCAGTCGATCACGTACCAGGTGGTGCCGATGAACACCACGGTGATCGTGCCGCCGGACGGGACCGGGATGTTGCCGGTGGTCCCGTTGAAGCTCAGGGTGTTGGTGCCGCCGGGTGCGAGGGTGACCGCTACCGAGGCGGTGTTGGTCACCGAGTTGATCGTGCTGGCCTGCGGGGTCGTCGGCAGTGTCAGGGTCTGGCTGGCCGTCGAGCCGGTGAAGACGGTTTCCTCGCCAGCGGCCAGTGTGGCTGTCGCCGACCGGGTGCTGGAGTTGTTGAGCTGCGCGACGAGCGTCGCGTCGGCCGCGGTGACCGCGACGCCCTGCACTTGGCCGACCGACGTGGCGCCCTGGGTGCCGGTGACGTCCCCGGCCAGGCTTCCGGTGAACCCGGCTGCGGTGCCGGTGGTGCTGGCCGCGTTGTTCGGCACGTCAGCGGACTGGATTGCCTCCATGACGACGTGGGTGCCGTTGCCGCGCAGGAACTCCCCCGCCGTATTCGACCCGGCGAGCGCGTCCATCGCGGCCTGCTGGGCGGTCTGCCCGGTGCCACCGTTGGCGAGCGAGAGTGGCAGGTCGCTGACCGGGACGTAGGGCGCGTCGGTGACCGCCGTGGTGACGAACGCGGTCGTGGCGAGCTTCGTGCTGTCGTCGCCGGTCGTCTGCGTCGGGGCGGTCGGACTGCCCGTCAGCGCGGGGCTCGCCAGCGGAGCCAGGAGCGCCTCGGCCGCCTCAGCGCGGCTCTTCTCGACCGCTATAGCAGCATCCGCGTACCCGGTCGTGGCGACCTGCGTGTCGTCGGTCAGCGGGCTCGCGGTGGGCGCGGTGGGCGTTCCCGAGAGCGCCGGGCTGGCGAGCGGGGCCGCGCCCAGGTCGGCCAGCAGGCCCGCATCGGTCGAGGCGCTGACCCCGGTGCCACCCTCGCTCAGCGGCAGCGGGCTGCCCGATGACGGCAACTGGCCGAACGCGGCGGCGTCGGTCGCAGCCGACCCGCTGGCCAGGTCGGTGATCTTCTTGGCGTTGTTCGACCACGCGGCTGCGGGCGGGTGCAGGGTCGCGACCTGGTCGAGGGTGCCGGTCTCGACGGCCGGGTTGTCGACCGTGCCGCCGATCACGATGGAGGCGTCGCCGGCTGAGACCGTTGCGACCCCGCCGCCGCCGCCACCGCCCGCACCCCACTCAAACTCGAGCGGCGACACCTCCGACACGACGGGACCCTCGCCGACCTGCGGCGTGCCCGGCGGCACCGGCACGTACGTCAGGACCGTCGGCGCCGGGTTGTACTGGGTCAGCGACGACAGGTACACCGCCCCGGTCTGGACCGTGCCCGACCCGGCCGACGTTGACCCGAGCGGCGACCCGCCCGGCGTGGCCGCCAGCTCGAACGTGTCGCCCGAGGCGTTGACCACGTAGTAGGTGGTGCCTGCGGTGAACCCGCCGGGCAGCGACGCGCCGGACAGCGACAGCATCGCCCCGTCGGCGTACGACGACCCCGGCGCGGTGAACACGCACGGGCTGGCGTCCGCCGCCGTGAATGACAGGGGCCCGGCCGGGAGGAAGAACGACCACCCGGCCGGGCTGCCCGGCACGTTGACCCAGCTGATCGACCACGCCCAGCCCGACGGCGACAGGCCGGCGTTGTCGGTGGCGAGCAGCTTGACCGACGGCAGCACGCCCTGCAGGTCGGAGTAAACCGGGGCCTCGATCACGACCATCTGCCCGGCCGCTGTCACCTCGACGTCCGGGGCCAGCGTCGCGGTGCCCCTGGAGACGAGCGCCCCGCTGCCGTCGTACACGTCGAGCATCAGCGTGACGTAGTTGAGCACGGCTCACCTCTCCTGCGGGGGGCGGGTTGGGGGGAAATGAGCCGGGGACCGGCTAGACGCCCAGGAGCGCGGACCAGGTGCCGTCGCCCACGTCACCGTCGACGCCCGTGCCGCCCGGCCCCGCCGGTCATGAAGGGGAAACCGACCTCGTAGAGGTGCTCGGCCATGGCTGCTGCTCCCTTATACGACTGTCCCGGACCCGCTGGGGTACCCGAAGCTGATGGTCTCGGTCGCCGTCCAGGTCTGGCCGGCCGTCTTGCTGCCCTGCGCGCTCACCCCGCGGTTGAGCAGGACGAATCCGCCTGCCAGCCCGTTGAGGTAGACGCCGGAGGCGTTGGCGTTGTCGGTGCCGAACTCGGCCCAGGTGAAGTTGGCCAGGGCCGGGCCGAACGTGGCGACGAACACGAGGGTGGGCGGGGAGCTGCCGGTCGAGATGGTCGGCCCGGCACCGCACAGCGAGTAGTAGCTGGTGGCCGAGCCGGACCCGGTGTCGCCCTGCAGGTACGTCTGCGAATATGACGCCGCGGTGCTCGAAGTACCGACGCCGATCCGGCCGTTGGTCGCGCTGAACTTGGCGGCGATCGTGGTGCCGGCGATGCCGCCGAGGAGCGCGATCCAGCCGTTCTGCACGACAAGGTTGCAGTTCTCCTCGATGGTGGTCGAGTAAGGCTTCACGCCCAGCCGCTCGAAGTGCTGCTTCTGCGGCTGCCAGCCGGGCGGTGCGATGATCTTCCTATTCGCCCAGCGGGTCTGCTCCTCGTCCCACCGGTCTACCCGGAAGTCGGTGCGGACCCCGACGGCGTCGTAGGCGGGGGTCCGGACCGCTACCTGCAGCCAGTCGCTGGCCACCGAGATCTCTGTCATGGCGTCAATCCTCTCACTTGCCGCCCCGGTACTGCGATAGCTCCTGGTTGAAGTTGAACTGCTCGCAGCCGTCAGCGGCCGGACCCTGGAACTGCTGACCAAAGTAGACCTGCCCTGGCGTGCTGAGATAGCCGAGCGCGGTGAGCGCAGTCTGGGCATCCGCGGCCGTAGTACCCGGCGGCCTGCAGCACAGCCAGCCCGTTGCCCTGGCCGGTGATGCTGAGGAAGAAGTCGGCGATGTCCTGGAGCGTATCGCGCAGGATGACTGACCTGGACGCGAGGAAATTGTCCACCGTTGCGTTCGTGATCTGCGGTCCTACCGTCACGGGCCTACCCTTTCAAGCGATGATGCGTAGCTGGTAATTGTCGGGCTGCCGGGCACGGACCACCAACGCCAGTCCAGGTTGAAACTATTAGCGATGGTGGTGTCCATGTTCAGCGTTCCGCCGGAATACCACGAGAAGTATGTGTTGCTGCTGGTGCCGGGCTCTCCTACCTCAAACCTGCCTGCCGCGATAACTACCCCGGACGTACCGGTTGAGATAACAGTGAACTGAAACTGAGCTTTCCAGCCGCTGAGAAGCCCAGACACCCAGTCCGATCCGGTCGGAACATTGACGATGTAATACGAGCTGCCGCCTAGAACGAATATAGGTGCCCACGGGTCGTTGCTCTCGTTTTCTCCCGAGCCCCATACTTCCAGCGTGTACTTAGTCCCGGCCTTCGCGTCGCCCGCAGGAATAGGCCACAGCTTGCTTAGCGCAGACACGGTAGGGGTAGTGACCGTGATCTGCGT
>JBOHCP010000400.1:0-5361 GCA_050698875.1 Streptosporangiaceae bacterium
GTGGTGGTCACGGCGCCGCCCTGACCGGCGCGCTGGCGCCGGTCATATCAGCCCGGCCTGACGCAGCAGCGCGATCGCGGTGCTCCCGTCGCCGAGCTGAGCGATCGTGATCGGGTAGGGCCTGAGCTCACCGAAGGGGACCTCACCCGCGTGGGTCGTGACACCCGAGGCGATCGGGTACTCGAAGCTGAGCGACGACGTGCCCGGCTGGGTTCCCGGCGTGGCGAGGATTTCCTGGGCCTGCCTGCCGACCAGGAAGGCGACGAACTTCTGCGCGTCGGCCTGGTGCTTGCTTGACTTCAGCACTGCGGCGCCCGACACGTCGATCACGTAGCCAGGATCGCCGGCCGCGAAATAGGCGAGCTTCGAGTGCATGTTGCCGGCGCCGATCTCCGCCCGCAGCCGGTACCAGTAGTACTGGTTGACGATGCCGAACGCGACGGCGCCGCGGTTCACCTGGTTGGCGATGGTCTCATTGTCGGGATAGACGTGCCCGGCGGCGTTCGCGTCAATCTTCCCCAGCCAGGTCAGCGTCGCCGCGGTGCCGTAAGCGTGCTGGTAGGCGGTCACGATCGGCTGGAAGTCGGTCTCGCCCGGTGCCAGCGCCAGCTTGCCCCGGTACTGCGGGTCGGCAAGCTGGCTCACGTGCTGCGGCAGCCGGCTAGCCGAGATCAGGCTGGGGTTGTACACGATCGCGCTGACCCTGGCGGATACGCCGACCCAGTCGTCCTGCGGGGAGTTGAACCGGCCCGGCGTGCTCGCCAGCGTCGCTGTGCCGAGCCGGGACAGCAGTCCCCTGGCCTGCAGGCTCTCCAGTGGCGCCGAGTTCTCGGTGAAGAACACATCGGCAGGCGACCTGGCGCCCTCGGTGGCGATCTGATCGGCCAGCACGTCCTCGTCGTCGCTGCGGACGACGACGTGGATCCCGGTCTTGTGCTCGAACGCGGTAATGAGACTGTCGGCCGTCTGCTCGTGCTGGCCGTTGTACAGCGTGATGGTTTCCCCGCCGGCTGCCGCGGTGCCCCCGCACCCGGTCAGCGCGGCACCAGCCGCCAGGATTGCCGCGGCGGCCACGAGGGTGCCGCCCTGGCGCAGGCGCCTCCTGCCGATCACGCTGCTACCTCCGGTTAAGGTTAGGCTTACCTAAGTAGCGCAAGCTTAGGCTACCCTTACTCCGGCAGCAGCCGGGGGTGGGAAGAGTCACAGCGCGCCTGCGGGCGGCCCGCGGCGGAGTCCCGGGCATAGACAAGTCCGTCGCCTGGTTGATGCGGCTGAGGTGACAGCTGTGCGGGACATCCTTGATCCCATTACCAAGTGGTGGGACTCGAACGAGACTTTCGGGCTGGCAACAGTCGTCCAGACTTTCAGCAGCGCACCCCGCGAGCCCGGTGCGGCGATGGCCGTGTCGACGGCAGGCGAGGCTGTCGGGAGCGTGTCAGGAGGTTGCGTCGAGGGTGCGGTGTACGAGCTCGCCACCGAGGTCCTGCGGACCGGGCAGCCGGTGCTCCAGCGCTACGGCATCAGCGACGACGACGCGTTCGCGGTGGGGCTGACCTGCGGCGGCATCATCGACATCTTCGTCGAGCCGGCCAGCCAGCAGCGCTACGGTGCGCTCCGCGAGGTCGCGGACGCAGTCCGGGCCGGCACGCCGGTAGCCGTGGCCACGGTGATCGAAGGGCCCGGTCAGATCGGTGCCCGCCGCATCATCTGGCCGGGCGACCGCGCGGCGGGCACGCTCGGCGCTGGCGACCGGCTGGACCAGGCGGTCGACGACGATGCGCGCGGCATGCTGGCGCAGGGCGTGACGGCCGTGCGCCGGTACGGGCCCGACGGCGAGCGCCGCCTGGACGACCTCGCGGTCTTCGTCCAGTCGTTCGCACCGGCGCCGCGCATGCTCGTGTTCGGCGCGATCGACTTCGCCGCGGCGGTGGCCAAGGCGGGCAAGTTCCTCGGTTACCAGGTGACCGTGTGCGACGCGCGGCCGGTGTTCGCCACCAAGTCCAGGTTCCCGGACGCGGACGAGGTGATCACGGACTGGCCGCACCGCTATCTGTCCGCCGCCAGCACCGACGAGCGCACGGTGATCTGCGTTCTCACCCACGACCCCAAGTTCGACGTGCCGCTGCTTGAGGTGGCGCTGCGCCGCCCGGCCGCCTACATCGGCGCCATGGGCAGCAGGCGCACGCACGATGACCGCATCGCACGGCTGCGCGAGGTCGGGCTGACCGACGCCGAGCTGGCCAGGCTCCGCTCGCCGATCGGGCTCGACCTCGGCGCGCGCACGCCCGAGGAGACCGCGATCGCGATAGCGGCCGAGCTCATCCAGCTCCGCTGGGGCGGCACGGGCCGACCGCTGATGGTCACCACCGGCCGGATTCACCACCGCCAGCCGCCAGGTGACCGGGAGTCGCGCGGCGCGGCGGAGGAGCGCATCGCCTGACCGTGACTCCGAACGTGGTCGGCGTGCTGCTCGCCGCGGGCAGCGGGAGCAGGCTAGGCAGACCCAAGGCCCTCGTGGTGGTGCGCGGTCAGTCGCTGGTCGCGCGCGGCGTCGCGCTGCTGCTTGACGGCGGCGCCCACCCGGTGCTCGTGGTCACCGGGGCGGCCGAGCTGGCCGACCCGCCGGGCCCCGGCGTGATCAGCGTGCGCAACCCGGACTGGGCGACCGGCATGGGCTCGTCGCTCGCGGCGGGCCTCGCCGCCGTGCCGCCGGAGGGCGCGGCGGCGGTGATAGCGCTCGCCGACCAGCCGCTGGTAGGACCAGAGTCGGTCCGCAGGCTGATCGCCGCGTACGCGAGCGGCGCGCGGGTGGCGGTCGCGTGCTACGAAGGCCGGCCGCGCAACCCGGTGCTGATCGGCCGGGAGCACTGGCCGGCGGTCGTGGCGCTGGCGACGGGGGACGTGGGGGCACGGCCATTCCTGCGGGCGCACCCCGACCTGGTCACGCACGTGGAGTGCGGCGACGTCGGCCGTCCCGACGACATCGACTCACCGGAAGACCTCGCCAGGGCCGAGCGGCTGCTGGCTACCTGAGCGTGGCCTGGATGCCCCAGCGCAGCGTGACGGTTTCGCCAGGCTCGATCGCCAGCAGGTCGGTACCAGAGACGAACGCGTTGGGCGGGCAGGTCATCGGCTCGATCGCGACGGCCCGCCGCCGCGCGTCCGGGCGGAGGGTGTCGCCGGTGAAGACCTGGAGCCAGCGGTAGCCAGATCCGGCCCACAGCTCGAGGTCGGCGCCGGGCCCGGCGAGCAGGGCACGGGCCCGCCCGTCGGCGTCGGCGCGCAGCCCGGTGAGCGCGTGGTCGAGGGCTGCGGCGCCGATGGGGCGCCGGACGCGGAAGTCGTACGGCGTGCCGGAGACGTCCCGCGGCTCGCCGGCCGGGATGCCACGGTCGTCGCACGGTTGCCAGCGGCTCGCTGGCAGCTGCAGCTGCCAGTCGTCGACGGCGTCGCTGCCGGCCAGCAGGTACGGGTGCGATCCGGTGCCGAACGGAGCCGGCCGGCTGCCCGGATTACGCGCGGTCACCGTCACCTCGAGACCAGCGTCCGGGCTCAGCCGGTACCCGGCGCGCAGCTCCAGGCGGAACGGATAGCCGGCGTGCCCGAGCAGGTCGAGGGTCAGCTCGGCCGCATTCTCCGCGTGGGATGTCACCCGCCAGTTCGCCCACCGGGTGAGGCCGTGGATGGCGGTGCCGCGCGCGGCCTCGGACAGGTCGAGCTGGAAGCTCTCGCCACCGAAGGAGTACCGGCCGCCGTCGATGCGGTTCGGCCACGGAGCAAGCAGCTGGCCACGGCCCGCAGGCGGCAGCTCGTCGGCCTCGTAGCCGGTGACCAGCGGCTGGCCACCGCGGCTGAGCCGGCGCAGCCCGGCCCCGAGCTCGGTGATGGTAGCCAGGTAGTCGCCCGCCGCGATGTCGTACTGAGCGCCGGTCACGGGAAGCGTTGTCGACAGCGTCATGGGTCAATCCTGCCCGCCCGGCGTGGCCGGGTGATGCCGGGGCGCGGAGCTGACCGGCTCGCCTGAGCTAGCCGCCGCAGGCGTGGCGGGGGTGCCGCAAGGTTGCCGGCGGGGCTGCTTGGGGAGCGGGGGACCTTCAGCCCCGCCGGCACTTGCACCCTAGCTGTCGGGGCTGTCCGCGGGTGCGGATTTCTCGAACACCGGGCGCCGGGCCGCGGCTCAGGCCGTCCTGGCCCGCCGGTCAGGCACCCCGCCCGGCCCGCGCCCGAGCGCGCCGGTGCGGACCGCCTCCGCCGCCAGCACGCCGAACAGATAGAAGCAGGCCGCCTCCTCGGTGGCGAAGAACTGAAGCTCGTGCCGGGCGCCGTCGGCGGACAGGAAGACCTCAAACCCGTGCTCGGCCTCCACGAGGCACAGCGCGCCCTCGGCCGGCGCGCCGACCGAGTAGGCCTGCGAAGGGATCCCGGCGAGGCTGGCCAGATCGGCGAACAGGGCCTCGGTGGCCCTTCGCTGCCTGGCAGTGCGACGCTGCCTGGGCGCTGCCCGCGCGTTCCGCGACTCCGGCGGAACCAGCACGGCACCGGCCGATGGCTCGCTGCCGGCGGCTGGGGCGGGCTCGAGGCGCGGCACGGCCGCCACCGCCGTGTCGTCACGCAGGCGCGAAGCCGAGGCCGCCGCCCGCATTGCCTCGGCCTCGAGCGGCAGCGGGGTCTCTGCGGGTATGGGCAATGTCACACCCGTCCGGCCGTCAGGGATCGGCACGTAGACCGGAGTGGGCGGCGCGGGCCGCGGCGCGTCGTCGACGATCGGGCCTGCGGGCTGGTCAGGCCCGCGGAGCTGGCCGGGGTCAGCCCGCTTATGGTCGGCGCCGCCGGGCTCGGCGCCGCCGGGCTCGGCGGCTGTTGGGCTGGCCGGCCGGGTCAGCTCGACGCGCTCCTCCAGGATGTTGGTCACCTCAGTGCGCGGCGCGATGAGCTCGTACACGCCGCGATCAACCTGCCAGTAGCCGAGCTGCCCGGCCTTGAACCCGTCGTGGCCCAGATAGCCGATGTGCAGCCGATCGCCGAGGTCGTCGAGCACGAGACACCGCTCACCGCCGAAAACGCCGACCGGCCTAGATTCCCAGACCGCCTGGACATCGGCGAACCGCAGCTGCTTGCGCCAGTGCCCGGTAGCTGGCTCGAAGCCCAGCTCCTCGGGCGGCGGGCACGCCGCGAACAGCACGATGTCGTCCTCGGTCGGACCGATCCCCGCCTCGAACGGGGAACCGTCGTACGTCGCCATCAGCCGGTAGCGCACAGTCCTGATCCTTCTGCCGGTCGGAGCCACACCTGGCCGTCGTAGCGGGCTATGAAGTTCGTGCCATCGACGCCGATGCGGTGGATCTCGGCACCCACCGGCAC
>JBOHCP010000401.1:0-5356 GCA_050698875.1 Streptosporangiaceae bacterium
ACCCCAGCCTCGCCCTCGACACCGCCTGCACCCTCTACCTCGCCGACACTGGCGAGCACCCGGAGTAGCAGCCCGAACCCCTCAAGGACTTATGCGGGCCTGCACTAGTTGGGCCCCTGGCCGGTTGTCACGGTGCGCGGCGCGGGACCTATCGCATCGTTTATCGGATCGACGAGGGCAACCGCGTCATTCACGTCCTCAATATTGACCATCGCTCGGAGATCTACCACCGCCCGCAACACTGACCAAACTACTCGGCCTACAGCAACCTTGATCATGCCAAGTACGTGCCTAAATCGAGGCAAGCATGATCGCATCCATAGCGATCTGCCCAACTCAGCTGCCATGCAACGGGCTGCTGGTCGCCCGGACTCATTATCCGCCGGTCGTGGGTTCGAGCCCACCCGCCCCACTCGTTCGCAGGGCTCTGACGTGCGGCGCGAGGCCGCTGCAGATGACAGCGACTGGAGTGAGCGCGAAGGCAGACGCATCGAGTTCGCCGAGCAGCGCGCGGCGGACGCCGCGCACCGCCGCATTCTGTGGATGTCTGACTCCGGCCACCGGTCGCCAGCGCACTCGGAGTTGCGACCAGTAACCTCCTTCGAGTTCGAGGCAGGAAGCCCAGAGTCCAATCGTGAGCGATGACCGCCGGTCTGATCTGTCCGGGCCGGGGACGCGGCCGGGGCTGTGGCGGTAGCCCGGCGGCACCTCGGGTGCATCAGGAGCATCTCTACTACTGCCAAGACAAGGGTGCACGAGTGAGGCGTGCTCGGCGACGTTGGCGCGCGGTGGAACGAGCTCCAGCCTGCCTATGATGACCTGGCGGCTCAGTACGGCGATATTCCGGACGTCGATCGTCCGTAAATTCCCCTAGGGTGCGATGCGATCGAGGCCGATGAGGAAAGGCAGGTGGCATGGGCGAGTACACGATCAAACCGCTCAGCCCCGACACCTGGGACGACTTTGCCCAGCTCGCCGAGCGGCACAACGGTAGCCGGAATGCGGTTCACGGTTCCTGCTGGGCGGAGGGTGGTGGCTGTTGGTGCATGCGGTTCCAGCGGTCATGTGCGAGAAGCAGGTCGGCGAGGGCAACCGTGCCCCCAAGGAGCGGCTGGTCAGCGAAGGCCGGGCACACGCCGCGCTGGTGTTCGACCCTGCTGCCGCGGTTGCCTGGTGCGAGTACGGCACGCCGGAGGAACTGCCGAACATCTGCCACCGCAAGGAGTGTGAGGCGGGCGTCGAGAAGCTGTCCGACTATCGGCTTACCTGCTTGTTCGTGGACAAGAACTACCGGCGCATGGGAGTGGCAAGCGTCGCTCTTGGCGGTGCGCTCAACCTGATCGCGCAGGCAGCGGCGGAGTGGTGGAGGCGTAACCGCAGGACACCGGCGGCCAGAAGGTCTCGGCATCTTTCCTCTACAACGGCCCCCGTAGCCTCTTCGAGCAGGCCGGCTTCAGCTACGACCGGCGCAAGGGCCGGTACCACTGCGTGATGAGCAAGACAGTCGCGCGAGGCTAGTGCTCACGCTGACGGTGGTTCGGCTGAGCCCGACTGCGCGGACTGGCGCGGTGCTGGCCGGCTGATTTCTGGGGCGATGTGCCGGCTGTTACGCGTCGCGGCGGCGGACCACGATCGCGGTCACGGCGATGAGGGTGGCGGCGAGGAGTACGAAGATGCCGGTCTCGATGCCCTGGAATGCCCAGTACCGGCCGGCGGGCTGGTAGGTGATCAGCACGCGGTATCCGTGAGCAGCCAGGCAGGAACCGAACTTGAACGGTTCCTGGAAGACGAGCGTCCGGCATGCGGATGGCAGGCTGCCGGTGGGCACGGGCACGCCGGCGTAGGAAATGGTGGGCCCGACGATCCCGTGGCTGGCCGGTACCTGGCCACCGGGGCCGACGACGCCACCGGAGACCAGCCAGTAGGACCCTGTGGGCAAGGTCGGCGGGTGCTGGAGGAAGCTGAAGGTCTTGGTGAGCGGGGTCAGGTAGTGCGAGCGGAGGTCTTGGCCGATCACCAGGCGCAGGAAGGTAAAGACGACGATGGTGATGGCCATCGCGGGCAGGGTTCGGCGGAGCAGTGTGCCGACGGCGATGCCGAGCGCCACCGCGAATATCGCGTAGCCGACGGGGACGATGCCCTGGATGTCGAACTGGCCGGGCTGGAAGTTCTGGTGCTTGAGGGCGTTCACCGGGCTGGACCACCAGGTGACGAGAGCCGAGATGGCGCCGCCCCAGGCGGCTGCGGCGAGCAGAGCCCAGCCGACCTTGACGGTGAGCCAGCGGCTGCGGGTTGTGCTCTGCATCCAGGCGAACTGGCTGGTGCCGGTTTCGAACTCCCGGGCCACCAGCGGTCCGCCCCAGAACACTCCCAGCAGGCACGGCACCACCACGGTGGCCGTGACCAGCAAGAACAGCACGGGGGTACCCAGGACCAGCGTATTGGCGAGGTTGCCGCAGGCATGGCTGGCGGCGCACGAGGTGAGGGCAGACTGGTACTGCGAGGCCATCAGCCGTCCGGTGACGACCATCAGGACCGCGAACGCGGCGAGGGCGGCGGCGGCGCGATACGCCTGGTTGCGGTGCTGGCGCCAGACTAGCCAGGTCATTGATCTTCTCCGATCTTGGTCAGGTACGTCGGCGCCGGTTCGGAGTGCTGGCCCATATAGCCGAGCACCAGCTCTTCCAGGCCGACGTCAGCGGCCTCGAAGGCCGGGTCGGCGACAGGCCCGTTCCGGCGGATGAGCAGGGTGGTCTGGCGGGCGGTGCGCACGGCTTGCACGAGCGTGTGGTCGCGCTCGATAGCCGTGGTGTCCTTGCGAGGTCCGACTAGGACCTGGTGCTCGGCGAGCAGGGTGTCGATGTCGCCGCACAGCTGGACCTGGGATCCGGCCAGCAGGATGAGATGGTCGCAGACTCGTTCCAGATCGGCGAGCAAATGCGAGGACAGCACGACGGTCAGGCCGCCGTCGGCCACCGCCTCGGCCAGGTGTGCCAGGAAGTGCCGCCGGGCCAGCGGGTCCAGTGCCGCGACGGGCTCGTCCAGCAGCAGCAGCCTGGGCCGCTTGGCCAGTGTCAGCGCCAGCGCCACCTGGGCACGCTGGCCCCCGGACAGCGTGCCCAGGTTCTGGTCAAGCGGGATATCCAGGGTCTCCAGCCGGTGCCGCACGGACGCCCCGTCCCAGCGGGAGTTGAGGTGCGCGCCTATGCCGATGTGATCCTCGGCGGTGAAGCGCCGGTACAGCGGGATCTCCTGCGCCAGGAAGCCAATATCGGCCAGGAAGGCCGGGTCCTGGCGCGGTGTGCCGCCGAGCACCGTGACGTCGCCGCGGGTCGGGCTGGCCAGTCCGGCGAGCAGTCGCAGCAGCGTTGTCTTGCCGGCGCCGTTCGGGCCGATCAGGGCCGAAATCCGGCCCTCGGTAACCGTGATGGTGGCATCGCTCAGGGCGGTGACCGCGCGGTAGCGCTTCGACAGCCCACGAGTCTGGATCACGGCAGGGTTACTGCTGGCCATCATGCGGTTTCCTCCTCGGCCGCCGCTCGCAGCGTGATGCGCAGCAGCGATTCGATCGACTCGTCATCCAGTCCGGCCTTGCGGGCGCCGCGCACCCATTGCGCCAGGCTGCGGGCCAGCCGTGAATGCGTGCCCGGCGGCGGGCCGGACGGGCGGGCCACCACGAACGTGCCGTGCCCGGCCCGCGGCTCAACCAGGCCCTCGCGCTCCAGGTCGCGGTAGGCCTTGAGCACGGTGTTTGGGTTGACTGCCGTGGCAGCGACGACTTCCCGCACCGTCGGGAGCTTGTCGCCCACCTCGAGCACGCCCATCCGGAGCGCCTGGCGGACCTGCTGGACGATCTGCAGGTAGGGGGGCACGACCGAGCGGCCATCGAGTCGAAAGCTGATCACGCCTATCTCCTCAAAGTACTAAGGCGTTAAGACTTTAGATCCTCGACAGGATGGCTGTCAATGAGTAGCTCTGGCTCGGCACACGCAAACCGTGTGGACGATTTCCGAGCGCGCTGGCACCGTTGGTTGCCGTGGGCCAAGGTGGACGTCTGGGATCTTGAGGCGGCCCAGGGATATGACACGCCGGGTACAGGCATGCTCGCCCCCGCGGTGCTCGGGCCGACTCTGGACCGGCTTGCGCAGCTTGCTGCGGGCGGCCGAGCGCTGGAATTCGCTTTCGGTACCGGCCGCGTCGCTATTCCGCTGGCCGAGCGTGGCGTGCCGGTTGCCGGCATCGAGCTTTCCGGTCCGATGATCGAGCAGCTGCGTACGAAGGTCGATGAGACCACAATCCCGGTGACCGCTGGCGACATGGCCACTGTCCGCGCTCCTGGCGAGTATGCGCTTGTCTTCCTCGTTTACAACGGGATCTCCAACCTGCTGACCCAGAGCGAGCAAGTGGCGTGCTTTCGCAACGCGGCCCGGCATCTTGCGCCCGGCGGGCGGTTCGTCATCGAGCTCTGGGGTTCCGGAGCTGCCCAAGCTGCCGCCGGGCCAGCAAGCTATCGTCTTCAATTCGGAAGCCGGCTACATCAGCCTGGACACCCTATGACGTGCTGCACCAACACTCGTATCCCACCACTTCAGATCCGGCACCGGCACGCAGGCGCGATTCTTCCGTAGTCCCCACCGTTACGTCTGGCCATCAGAACTTGACTTGATGGGTCAGCTTGCCGGGTTCGAGCTGGAGGCACGGCATGCCGATTGGGCTGGCGCCGAGTTCACCGCCGCGTCCCGGTCTCACATTTCGGTCTACCGGCGTCCTGCGGCGTCCTGACCTCGGGTCGAGGTGCTGCATCAGCGCAGCAAGGCGCGGCAGGCGAGGAGGATGCTCGGCTGCCGCGCAGTATTCCTGTCAAGGTCGGCGGTAGAGCACCAGTGCGAGATCAGGTATCTGCTCGGAGAAGTGCCCGGCGTCGGACGCCGCGATCAGCAGCCCTCGAAGGTCGTGCTCAAAATCCCGCAGCTGGTCGCCAAATAGGTGCGGCGCGCAGTCGGATGCCGAGAATACGTGCGCCACGACGTCATCCACGGTTCGCTGCAGCACCTGTCGACCGGTAACGCGGACTGATACCGGTGCTTCGAAGCCCGCCGCCTGCAGGACCCGCCACTCGTTACCAGGCGTCCCGTGAAGTAGTACGCCCTGACCGGCTCGGCGCGTGGGTCCGAGGTACGACTGCTTGAGGCGCCGGATGCCATCCGCCGGTGGCAGCGGATGTGGAAGCGGTTCCTCGGGAGACGGAGTCTCGATCTCCTGCCCGCCAACGTGAACGAAGGCGCCACCGGCCCCCAGCATGTCGAAAACCTTGGCAGCCACCAGTTCGCGCTCCATCCAATGGAATGACTGGGCG
>JBOHCP010000402.1:0-5355 GCA_050698875.1 Streptosporangiaceae bacterium
AAGCATGACCACGAACATGCCGAAGAACAGCGCGGACGTGCCGATGTCGGTTTCGAAGATCAGGATCAGCAGGCTCGCTGCCCAGGCGATGAGCACCGGCCCGAGGTCACGGGCTCTGGGCAGCACGATGCCTAGCACCCGTCGCCCGGCCAGGGCCAGCACCTCGCGCTTGCTGACCAGGTACCCGGCGAAGAACACCGCGAGCGCGAGCCGGGCGAACTCGCCGGGCTCGACGGAGAACCCGCTGCCGAAGATGATCCAGACCTTGGCGCCGTTCACGACGCTGTGGCTCGCCGGCAGCAGTGCCGGGATGGCGAGCAGTACCAGGCCGAGCGCGCCCAGGGTGTAGGTGTAGCGCTGCAGCACCCGCGGCTCGCGGATGAGCACCAGGACGGCGATCATGGCGGCCACGCCGACGCCGGTGTACAGCAGCTGCGTGGTCGTCGCCGAGGCGGGCATGTCGGTGACCTGGAGGCCGGGATTGCCGTTCCGGCCCGACTGCTGCAGCCGGTAAATCATCACGATTCCGAGGCCGTTCAGCAGCGCGGCGAGCGGCAGCAGCAGCGGATCGGCGTGCGGCGCAAACCGCCGGATGGCCAGGTGAGCGGCCAGCAGGAGAGCGGCGAAGACGACCAGGTCGAACGGCAGGCCGGGCAGCTTGCCGCGCAGGCCCAAGCCGACCGCGGCATACGCGAGCAGCACAACGCCGACGGCAAAGGCAAGCATGAGCAGCTCGGTCCGGCGCCTACCGCGCGGCATCGCGACGGGCCGCTCAGCGCCCGCGGCTGCGGTCACCCTGCCCCCTGTGCCTGGCAGTAAGCCGGCACGCGAGGCTTGGGCGGGGGCGCGGCCGGTGGCGTGCTGCCGGGGCTCGGCGTCGGCGCGGCGTTGCTGTACCTGGCAGTCCACGCACTCAGCGCGGTCTCCGCACGCTTGCACGTATAGGAGCGGGTGATGGACGTCAGGGTCGCCTGCGACTTGGCTAGGGTGGTGGGGTTCGTGGGCAGGGTGAGGTCGCCGGGCACGTGCGAGAGCGGGATGCCCGTCCGCCGATACATGCTGGACAGGCTGATGAACGCGATCTTCTCGTTGATGCCGCGAAAGATACTGACCTGCCCGCCGTCCGCGCCGAGGTAGTACTGGCCCTGGGTGGCGCGGTAGCCGGCATACAGCCCGCCCGCCACCACCGCCACCAGGACGACGAGCATCATGATCACCACGGGCCAGCGGCGTCGTGGCTCGGGGAACTCGTCCTCGGCGTCGTCTGCCTCGCTGCCGTGCTCAGCAGAGCGGCTGCGGCGACCGTTGAGGCTGGCGCTGGTCAGGCCGTCCGGGCTGTCTGTGGTGCCGCGACCGGTGGCCGCCCGCAGCAGCGTCCGGGCGTCGCCACCCGCCGCTGCCCCGGCTAGTTCCGCCTTCCGTGGCGGGGGGGCCGGGCTCGACTCGTCCACGACGTCGGCGACGATGCAGGTGACGTTGTCCGGGCCGCCGTTGTGGATGGCGAGCGTGATCAGGTGGTTGACCGCATCGTCCGGGTCCGCCCCGGTTGACAGTACCTCGTGCACGTCCTCGTCGCTGACCACGTCCGTGAGGCCGTCGGAGCACAGCAGGTAGCGGTCGCCGAGCAGCGCCTCGTGGATCGCCAGATCGGGTTCGGCCTCCGTGCTGCCTTGCAGAGCGCGCATGATCAGGGACCGCTGCGGGTGGTTGGCGGCGGCGGCCGGGCTAAGCCGACCCTCGTCTACCAGCGACTGGATCAGCGTGTGATCACGGGTGATCTGGTAGAGGTCGTTGTCCCGCAGCAGGTACGCGCGTGAGTCGCCGATATGGCACACCGCGACCTCCGCGCCGGCCCACAGCAGCGCGGTCAGGGTCGTGCCCATGCCCTCGACGGCAGGGTCGGAGGCGCTCATCTCGTGCAGCGTGTCGCGGGCCGCTGCCACGGCGGCGGCGAGGGCATCCAGCATCTCGTCGCCGCTGGTGAAATCTTCCTCGTCCAGGGGCGCGATCGCGGAGATGGCGACCGCGCTCGCGACCTCGCCGGCGGCGTGCCCGCCCATTCCGTCGGCGATCGCCAGCAGTCGCGGACCGGCATACGCGGAGTCCTCGTTGCCTTCCCGGAGCAGGCCCACGTCCGAGCGGAGCGCGTAGTGCAGGGCAAACGTCATCTGCGCAGCTCCAGAACGGTCTTGCCGATGCGGATCGGGACGCCTATGGGCACTGGGGTGGGCGCGGTCACCTTCTGCCGGTCCAAGTAGGTGCCGTTCGTCGAACCGAGGTCCTCAACCAGCCATTGACCATCTTGTGGGAAGAGTCGGGCGTGTCGCGTCGAAGCGTAGTCGTCGGCGAGTACCAACGTGGCGTCATCGGCCCGGCCTATAGTGATCTGCTGGTCGGTCAGGCCGAGCGTGGTGCCCGCCAGCGTCCCGGCGGTCACGAGCAGATGCTGGGGCGTAGCCATCGCCGACCGCGGCGGTCGGCTTGCAGGCGCGGCCGGCCTCGGCACGGGCCGCGGCGCCGCGGCTGCTCGCCGGCGTCGGTGGCTGACCTGGCCGAACAGGTCCGTTCTCACGACCCCCACGGCCGCGATGACGAAGAGCCAGAGGACAGCAAGGAACCCGATCCTGAGGAGGGTGAGCTCAAGGGCGTTCATCGAGTCATGGTCCTTGTCGCGACGCCACTCCGCGGCGCCGGTTCGGACGGCACCGGCCAGTGCCGCCTCGTTCCCTGGCCTTCGTGGGTATCACAAGCTGTGTCCGTAGCTGCGGAGATGATGCTGCCGTCAGTAGCTGCCGTCCCGGCGGAACACCAGCGTGGTCCGGCCGAGGGTGACCCGGGTGCCGTCGATGAGCGGGACCCGCCGGACTGGCTGGCCGTTGACGAACGTGCCGTTGGTCGAGCCGAGATCGACCAGGACCACCTCGCCGTCTTCGACCCGGATCTCGGCGTGGTGCCTGGACACACCGGGGTCGACGAGGCGCAGGTCGCAGTCGGTGCCGCGGCCGAGGATGACAAGAGGCGTGGTGATCTCGTAGGTGCGCTGGTGGCCGCCGTCCAGGCCGCCGCCCGGACCAGAGACCAGCAGCCGCGGATTACCGCGGAACCCGCCGGCCGGCTGGGGCAGGTCAGTGGCTGGCCGCCGGATTTCCCCGTCCTCGACGGTCGTGCCGCGGATGACACCGGACAGGATTCGGAACGTGCCAGTGGTGAGGTCGCGGACGCCCTCGAACCGCATCCGGACCGGGCCGACGAACGAGTAGCCCTGTTCCTTCGCGTACTCGCGGGCGAGCGTGGCAAGCTCGATGCCCAGGCTGTCGGCGTACATGTCGAGGCGCGCATAGTCGTCTTCGGCGACCTCGACGACGAAGTCATTCGGCACCAGGGTTCGGCCCTGGGCCACGATGGCGGCCCGGTCATCCATTTCTCGCTGGATCGCGCTCGCCACCTCGACCGGCTGAAGCTCGGATTTGAACGCCCGCGCAAAGGCACCCTCGACCATGCCTTCGAGCCTGTGCTCAAATCGCTGCAAGACTCCCACCGTGGCGCCCTCCTCTCCCTGCCGTATCCGATCGTATCGGCGATGTGGGATAGCTCGCGGACGTGCTAACCTGACTGCTGCTCCCAGGGCGGGTGGCGGAACGGCAGACGCGCACGGTTCAGGTCCGTGTGTCCGAAAGGACGTGAGGGTTCAAATCCCTCCTCGCCCACTGCCACGTCACCAGCACTCGCCGGCCGCCGACTCGGTTAGCTGGCCGCAGCATAGGCGCCGGGCGCGCTCCTTGTCACCGGATCGGCGCTGCTGGCCAGGCCATTTAGAGGCCGCTGCCAGTCTGCATGCGGGCGCATCGGGCGATGTGACGCAGATCATGACGGCTGACCCCGGACTGGCTGCCGCCGGTGCGCCAGGCTAGGCTTCGCCGGGCCCGGCGGCGGTCGGGATCAGGCAGAATCAAGGTGTGCCTGAACTCCCTGAAGTCGAGGCGCTCGCCGCCGACCTGCGTGAGCGCGCCGTCGGCCGCGTGATCGATCGAGCCGACGTGGCGGAGTTCTCGGTCCTGAAGACCTACGCTCCGCCCTTGTCCGCCCTGTCCGGGGGCGTGCTCGCGGGGACGGCGCGGCGCGGCAAGTTCCTTGACCTGGAGGTGAAGCCGGCCGGCAACGGGCCAGCCCTTCACCTCGTCTCCCACCTCGCCAAAGCCGGCTGGCTGCGCTGGCGGGAGTCCCTGCCGGAGACGCCACCGCGGCCGGGCAAGGGTCCGCTGGCCTTCCGGCTGCGGTTCGCCGACGGGGCAGGCTTCGATCTGACCGAGGCGGGGACGCGCAAGCGGCTGGCCGTGTACCTGGTCACCGACCTCGCCCAGATCCCTGGCGTTGCGGCGCTCGGGCCGGAGCCGCTGGATCCTGCGTTCACGCCTGATGCGCTGACGGCGATCCTCGCGGGGCGCCGGACGCAGATCAAGGGCGTGCTGCGGGACCAGAAGCTGATCGCGGGCATCGGTAACGCGTATTCAGACGAGATTCTGCACGCGGCCAAGATGTCGCCCTTCCGGCTGGCGTCCAGCCTGACTCCAGACGACGTCGCCGAGCTCCACGGGGTGATCATCGCTACGCTACGCGACGCGATCTCGCGTTCCGACGGGCTGACCGCGAGCAACCTCAAGCAGGAGAAGAAGGCAGGGCTGCGGGTCCACGGCCGCACCGGCCAGCCGTGCCCGGTCTGCGGCGACACGGTGCGCGAGGTGTCGTTCGCCGACTCGGCCATGCAGTACTGCGCGACCTGCCAGACCGGCGGCAAACCGCTGGCGGACCGGCGGCTATCCCGGCTGCTGAAGTAGCGGAGCCTCGCCGCGGCTAGCCGGTTACCTGCACTATCTGCCTGAGCTTGTCGAAGCGCTGCACGTCGCAGCCGCCGTCGCCGATGGTCTCGCTCACCTGCCTGCCCAGGTAGGTCCCGTCGACAACGGCGTGGGCGCTGGTCGCCAGGATCATCGGACACATCGCAGGGGCAGGCCGCGGCGCGAGCAAATCTGGGTCGGCGAGGAGCTGGGCGCACGCGGCCGCCGGGTCAGGGACCGTGCCGCCGGCTGGCTCGCAGCGCAGCGTGTAGTGGGCGGGCGCTGCGTTGTTCGCGGAATAGATCGTCACGTCGAGGGATACCTGCGGATCTGCCGGCGTTGGGGGCGCGCAGTACCCTGACCCGCTCGCCGGCAGGCAGCGGTATCCCGATGTCGGCCGCGAACCGCCTGTACCGGCGCCCGGCGAGGTGCCGGCGGGGCCTGCGCGGCCGGCGGTCGGGGTGCGGCCACCGGATCCGCTGGCTCCTGGCGTGGCGACGCTTCCGCAGCCGGCCACCAG
>JBOHCP010000403.1:0-5344 GCA_050698875.1 Streptosporangiaceae bacterium
TCGGCGACGTCATCACTCGCACCTCGCTGTATACGCCGTACCGGGCCGACCCGGCCGACCTCGCAGCCACTGCGGCGGCGCTGCGCGCCGGAGAACCGGCCAGGCCGGCCGACGGGGCGCTGCGCGCCGGAGAACCGGCCAGGCCGGCCGACGGGGCGCACCATTCGTCGTGACGCGGGCGCCGGCCCGGTTGGCAGCTGCGGCGCCGGCCTAGCTAGTTGTACAGGACCGCCGCGCCGCTGAACCGGCCGTGAGCCAGGTCAGCGAGCGCGTCGTCCGCACGCCCCATCGGGTAAGGCACGGTGGTCGGCCGGATGCCGAACCGCGCTGCCAGGGCCAGGAACTCCTCCCCGTCCCGCCGGGTGTTCGCCGTCACGCTGCGCACCTGCCGCTCGGCGAACAGCTCGTCGGCATAGCGGAGGACCGGGATGTCCGAGAGCCAGATGCCCGCGATCGCGAGCGTGCCGCCGCGGTCAAGCGCCCGCAGCGCCACCGGCACGAGCTCGCCGACCGGGGCAAACAGGATCGCGCCGTCCAGCAGTTCCGGCGGCGAGTCCGCAGCGTCGCCGACCGAGTCCGCGCCGAGCTCGGCCGCCAGCTTGCGGTTGCCCTCGCCTCTCGTCAGCACGTGCACCCGGAGCCCCTGGCGCAGCGCGATCTGGGCGGTGATGTGCGCGCTGCCGCCGAAGCCGTAGATGCCGAGCCGGCCCGCGGGCGGCACGCCCGCCCGCTGCAGCGCCCGGTACCCGATGATGCCCGCGCAGAGCAGCGGCGCGGCGTGCTCGTCGTCGAGCGCCCCGGGCAGTTCGTAGACGTAGGCCTCGTCCGCCACGCACGTGTCCGCATAGCCACCGTGCACGTCCCACCCGGTGAATGTGGGCGCCAGGCAGAGGTTCTCCGCGCCCCGCCGGCAGAACTGGCAGCTGCCGTCCGTCGCGCCGAGCCACGGCACGCCGACCCGGGTGCCGACTCCGAACCTGCCCGCGCCCGGGCCGAGCACGTCGATCCGGCCAACGACCTCGTGGCCGGGCGTGATCCCAGGCTGCCGAGGCGGCAGGTCACCCTCGGCCAGGTGCAGGTCCGTGCGGCACACGCCGCAGCAGCTGACCCTGATCCGCACCTGGCCGGCGCCTGGCGCCGGCTCGGCGCGCTCGATCCGGCGCAGCGGCCGCTCGTCGACGGGCGCGGTGTGGTCGACCACCCAGGCGCGCACGTGTATTCCCCCTCACTCGACACCATGGCCCAGGCGGTCAGCGCAGCGAAGTCCACCGTGGGCCGATAACGTCCCAGGCCCGTCCCCAGGCCGCCATCCGGCGCCGGTTCGCCGCCGCCCTGGCGGTGGCCGCAGCGAGGCCTAGCAGCACGCCGACCCCGACGACGGTGGCGAGCACCGCGTTGGCGATCCCGTCAAGCACCTCGCCGTGGCTCAGCGGCGGATGCGTCACCTGGCCAGACCCGGTCACCCAGATAGTTACCCGCTGTCCGGCCCTGGCGTTCAGGCCGACCCCGATGACACCGATCCGCTCCTTGCCGCCGGGAATGTTCCACAGGGCTTTGACCCAGGCCGCGCCCCACGCCCCGTCCTGGCTGGACAGTCCGGCGGACGCGTTCTGTTCCAGCACCGCCTGGACGGGATGCCAGGCGCGCTCAGCACCCTGCTCGCGCACCCCAGCCGCGTCGGCGAGGCGCCCGGTCATGATGGCAAGCAGCGGCGCCGCGATCAGGAACAGCACCACGACACCGGTCAGGATCGCGGTCTCGACGTCGTCGATCCGCCGCCGGAGCGGATTGCGCGCGCAGCCTCGCGTCCGGTTTGCCAGTGGATGTCGCAGCGACACCAGCGGCACCTCCGATCCAGGCTGCCCCCGGTCTGCTTGGCTGCTGAAGCCTCTACCCGGCAGCGTATGCGCCTCACGTCACCAAGCGTTAGTCCCGCCGTCAGGTTTGCGGAATCTGAACGTGGCTCTCGGGTCCGTGGTGCCAGGAACGGGATCGCTGGTGCCGGTCGAGCCCGTCCGGGCGCGGTCAGCGCAGCTGGCGCAGGAACGGGTCGCGCGGCTCGGCCGGCGCGATCCGCACCCGTGCAGCCGCCGGATGCACCCCGTCGGGCCGCGCGATCACGGGGCTGAGGTCCAGCCCGGCCACCTCGGGCAGATCATCGGCGAGCCGGGACACGCGCAGCAGCAACGCGGCCACCGCAGCCGACCCGGCGCGGCCGAGCAGCATCGGCGCGGCGCGGACCGCGCCGATCATGATGTCGGCGTCCGCATCGGTCAGCGGCGCCAGCCGGGCCGACCGCTCCGCTAGCACGCCGGTGGCCTGCCCGCCCAGGCCGAACACGACCAGCGGGCCGAATACCGGCTGCTGCATCACCTCCACGACCAGGTCGACGCCGCCGTCCGCCGAGCGGGTGGCCGGAACCGGCACGCGGTAGCACGCGAGCAGGTCCGCAGCCTGGTCGGCGGTCAGCCAGCCGCCATCAATATGCCCGGCAAGGAACCGCGATACCAGTGCCCGCGCCGCCGCGGTGTCCACGTCGCTGAGCTCGGGTACCTCGCCGTGCGGGGCGTCCCGCCACTCCCGGTAAGCCACCGCGTGCGCGAGCGCCCGTGCCGCGCTCTCGGGGTAGCCGTACACCGGGACCCGGCGGGACCACTGGCCGCCTGTCGCCGCGCCGTCGGCCGACCCGGTCAGCATGCTGACCGACTCGGCGCGGTCGAGCAGCGCCGCAGCCATCGGCGTGGCCACCGCGGCGGTGCGGATCGCGGCGGTGAGATCGGCGACCGCCGTCGGCACCCCGATGGCCAGCAGCGCGTCTACCCGGTCGTCGGCCGCGACCAGCTCCAGGCAGGCGCGGAACGCGTCCGGCTCGACCGCACCGGTGGTGTCTACCGGGCCGGACACCGCCGACCTCGGGGGCAGCAGCCGGCCGAGCAGGTCGCGAGTGGTCGCGCCGAGGGTGACGACGGTCAGGCCGCTCTCCACGCAGGCGTCGGCCGCAAGGGCACCCGCGCCGCCGGCGTTCGACACGATGGCGACCCGCCGGCCCGCGGGCAGCGGCTGCGCGGCCAGGAACGCGGCCGCCTCGACCAGCTCGCCGAGGCTGTGCGTGGCAACGATGCCGGCCTGGCCGAATAGCGCCTCCTGCGTCACCAGCGGCGTCGCGGCGGCGGTGTGCGACTCTGCCGCGCGCTGTCCGGCGGCCGATCTCCCGCCGACGACGGTCAGCACCGGCAGCTTGCGGCCGACCCGCCGCGCGGTCCGGGCGAACCCGCGCGGGTTGCCGAACGACTCCAGGTAGAGGATGGCGAGGCTCGTCTGCTCGTCCTGCTCCCACCACGTCAGCAGATCGTTGCTGGACACGTCGTATTTGTCCCCGACCGAGGCGAACGAGGAGACGCCGATGCCGAGCCTGGACAGCTGCTCGAGCAGCGCCAGCCCGACGCCGCCCGACTGGACGACCAGCCCGGCGTCGCCGGCCAGCGGCGCGGTAGCGGCGAAGCTGGCGTTGAGTCGCAGGGCGGGTACCGCGATTCCGTAGCAGTTCGGCCCTACCAGCCGCATCCCGTACCCGCGGCAGATGGCGAGGAGGTCAGCCCCGGAGTCACCGAGCCCGGCGGAGATGACGGCAAGCGCGCGCACGCCGCGCCTGCCGCACAATTCGGCGACCGTGGCGACGTCCTCCGCCGGCACCGCGACGACGGCAACGTCGACGCCAGAAGGCAGGTCGGCCGGCGAGGTGAGGCACGTCAGCCCCTCGACAACGCCCCCGCGCGGGTTGACGGGGTAGATCGTCCCCCCGAAGCCGCTCGCGACGACGTTGTGCAGGATCTCGCGGCCGACCGAGCCGCGATGGCGGCCCGCCCCGACCACGGCGATGGAGGCCGGATGCAGCAGCGGTCGCAGGCTCGCGACGTCCGCCCGGCTGGCGCGGCCGGCCACCGCATCCAGGTAGCTGTCGAGCTGGCGTGAGTCCTGGCCGGGCAGCGGCATGGTGAGCTCGATGACGCCATCAGCGAACTTCCGCTTCACCACCAGGCCCGCATCGGCAAACACGCGCAGCATCGCCACGTTCTCCGGCAGCGTCTCGGCCGCGAACGCGGTCAGGTGCCGTTGCCGCGCCAGCGACACCAGATGCTCGAGGAGCAGCGTGGCGACGCCCCGCCCGTGCATCTCGTCCGCAACCGCGAAGGCCACCTCGGCGACGCCTGGCCGCTCCGTGGGCTCGTAGCTGGCCACGCCGACCAGCTGCCCGCCGAGCCGGGCAAGCAGCGCTGCGTGATCCGGCCCCGGCGGCCGGGACAGCCGCCGCGCCTCGCGCACCGGTGCCTGCTGGCTGAAGCTGAAGAAGCGGAAATAAGAGTTGGCTGGCGATAGCCGCTCGTGCATCAACTGCACGGCGGGGGCGTCGGCCGGCGTGGCCTGGCTGATCTCGACGGTGCTGCCGTCCGCCAGCAGGGCAAACCGACTCTCGGTAGCGCGATCTGTCATCCAGTCACCGCCACCGACCAGCGTACTCGGGGGCTCGTGGCAGGCTTGCGCCATGGCGTCGGAAGGAGCCCCGCCGGTGACCTGCACCCTGCACGTGTCCTGGGATGAGCGGCTGACCAGCTACGACTTCGGCCCTGAGCATCCGCTGGCCCCGATCAGGGTCAAGCTCACGATCGAGCTGGCCCGCGCGCTCGGCGTGCTGGCCAGGCCGGGCGTCGTCGTCGAGGCGGCGCCCCCGGTGACCGACAGCGAGCTCGGGCTGGTGCACGACCCCGCTTACATCGCGGTGGTCAAGGCGGCCGGCGGGGAGCTTGACGCGCCCCGCCCCGACGCCATGACGCTGCTGCGGCACGGCCTGGGCACGCCAGACGACCCGGTGTTTACCGGCATGCACGCGGCGTCCGCGCTGGTGGCCGGCGCGACGCTCGGCGCGGCCCGCGCCGTCTGGGCCGGCTCGGCGCAGCACGCCGCGAGCATCGCCGGCGGTCTGCACCACGCGATGCGCGGTAACGCCAGCGGGTTCTGCATCTACAACGACCCGGCCATCGCGATCTCCTGGCTGCTCGCCCATGGCGTCGAGCGGATCGGGTACGTCGACATCGACGTGCATCACGGTGACGGCGTGCAGGCCGCGTTCTGGGATGACCCGCGGGTGCTGACGGTCAGCGTGCACGAGCACCCGGCCACGCTGTTCCCCGGCACCGGGCTGGCGTCGGAGATCGGTTCGGGCCAGGGCGCCGGCTACGCCGTCAACGTGGCGCTGCCCGCGTTCACCGGCGACGCGGGCTGGCTGCGGGCGTTCGACGCGGTGGTGCCGCCGCTGCTGCGGGCGATCAAGCCCGAGGTGCTGGTC
>JBOHCP010000404.1:0-5344 GCA_050698875.1 Streptosporangiaceae bacterium
CCCCGGCCTGCGCAGGTACCTGGAGACCGAGGGCATCGCCTACGTGATGGCGGTGCCGAAGAACACCCGGTTCACCGATCCGGCCGGCTGCCAGGTGACCGTCAGCGACCTGCCCGGCCGGCTGGCGACGGCGGAGATGGCCCGGCGCCGGGCGGCTGGTGATCTTTGCTGTAGCCGAATCATTGCCCGGGCGAGCCAGGGTGTCATGCGGCACGCGGCCACGGCCTTTTTGAGCTTGTCCGGCGGGAACTGTTCGTAGTTTTCGCAGTTCGTCAGGACGAGGCGCCCGACTCGCCCGAGCGCCGGATGGCTAGTAGCCAGTGACAGCAGCAGCAGTCCGCCCGCCGTGTCGTTGGCGACGACGGCGGCATCGTCGACGTTGAGCAGTTCGAGGCAGTCGAGCAGCAGCCGGGCAAGCGATGTGGCCGATCGGTCTGCTCCCGGCGACAGCGGCCAGGGATGCGCTCCCAGCGGGAGGTCGACGGTGATGCAGCGGTAACGGTCCTGGAGTTCGGCGACGACGTCACGCCATAGGTCCCCGTTGGCGAGCGCGCCGGCGAAGAAGACGAGCGCCGGCCCCCGGCCGGACGACCGCCAGGCCAGCGGGCCGAGCCGGGTTTCCATCTTTTCGGATTCCATCGTCTGGCGTCCTTTCGGTGTCGATTGCGTAGTGGCTATTCGCGTCGCTGTAGCGCTCACACGCGTTCCCTTGCGGTCCCGTCGGCAGCAACGTGTAGCTAGCTCATCGGCTCGTCAGTGAAGACTGGCTGAAGCTGCCAGGACGCGGCGCACTTTGCGGACGAACCAGAGCCGGTTGGTCATTCGCCACAAGACAGTGAGGCCGCCCGGTGTGACGTGAAGGGTCGTCGCGTCGGGGCCCGATGAGATCTTCACCTGGGCTCGCAGCAACCGGGCGGAGCCGATTCCGACGATGATCGTCTCGGGATGATTTGGTTGTGGCTTCCCGACGGCGTTCAGGGTCACGGCTTCGTCGGGAAGCACCTTGTATCTCGAACTGAGTCCCTGGCGCAGTACCTTGCTGACGTCCTCGGTGCTGACGCCAGTTCGGGGGACCGTGATAGTGGCCATTTAGTGCTCCTTATGGCTGATACCAAGATGGATGAGAGAGGCCTTGAGCTAGGCGAGGCCGTGGTCGTGCGCGTATTGCATAGCGGCGGCGCGGTCCGCGGAACCGGTCTTGGCGAAGATCCGGTTGACGTGGCTCTTGACGGTGTTCGAGCTGAGGAAAAGCTCGGCGGCGATGTCGGGATTGGTCATGCCTCGCGCCAGCATCGCCAGGATCTCTGCCTCTCTGCGGGTGAGCCCGTCCGGAAGGTCCCGGGGGAGGCTGCGGGGTGGCGCTCCGGACGGGCCGCTGCGGGTCGCGGAGTCGACGAGGGCCGCCTGGATGGTGGGGTCGAGGACGGCAAGGCCGGCCGCGGTGCTGCGGAGTGCGCTGGCGATGTCGCTCTTGTCGGCGTCTTTGGTCAGGTAGCTGCGGGCCCCGGCGCCGAGCGCAGTGAGGACGGAAACGTCGTCTGCGTATGTGGTGAGCACCACGATGGCGACACCCGGATGCAGCTCGGTGATCTGACGGGTGGCTTCGATGCCGTCGAGGACTGGCATGTGCAGGTCGAGAAGGATGGCGTCGGGCTGGTGTTCGGCGACGAGGTCGATCGCTTCCTGGCCGTTGGCGGCGGCGGCGACCACTTCGATGTCGGGGATGAGTCCGAGCAGCAGCACGAGGCCCTCGCGGACGCTTGCCTGGTCGTCGGCGACCACGACCCGCAGGGTCTGGTTCTGGCCGCTCATTGGGGGATCTCGGCGGTGACAACCCAGGTGCCGTCCGCGGCGCCCGCATGAAGGAGGCCGTCGATGAGCAGGAGCCGTTCTCGCATTCCGGCGAGCCCGTAGCCGCCGTTAGCAGTCTCGAGGTTTGGGCGGCCGCCACCATGGTTGGAATAGGGGCTGACGACGGTGAGGATGGTGCGGCCGGGCTGGTAGTCGAGCCGCACATCGACCGGCTGGCGCGGGGCATGCTTTGCTGTGTTGACCAGGGACTCCTGTGCCGTGCGGGTGAGCGCGAGGCTGGCGTCCGGCGACAATGGGCGGGGCGTGCCGGTCACTTCATAGTTGACCGCCGCCCGGTAGCGCCGCTGGTGGCCGGCGGCGAGCTGGCCCAGTGCGCCGGGCAACGGCGGGGTGTCGGCGCGCAATGCCTGAAGCGCCCGGCGGGTTTCGCCGAGCCCTTCGGTGGCCATGCGGCGGGCCTGACCGACCAGTACCACGGCCCGGTCTATGTCGTGTTGCTCGGTGAGAACGGCTTCGACGGCCTGGAGCTGCACACCGAGGGCGCCTAGGGAGTGGGCCAGGACGTCGTGGATCTCCCTGGCGATCCGATTGCGCTCGTCGAGGGTGGCAGCTCGGCTGTGTTCCTGGCGGAGCTGCTCGGCGTTGGCGAGCAGGGCGGCAGACTGGGCGGCCCGAAGGCGGAAGCCGCGCACCAGGCGGCCGAGGAGGAGGCCGAGGACCAGGACAAGCGGGTACCCCAGCACGTCCCAGGTGCCTCTTCCGTAGGCCAGGCCGGCGGACGCGACGGCGACGACGGCGGTCCCGGTGATGGCGGTGGCGGCTGCCAGGCCCAACGTGTCTCCTGCCCACATCGTGGCCATGGAGCAAAAGAGGCTGTAGGGGCCGCCGCTGGGAGTGAGCGCGGCCCACCCCGCCGTCACCGCCATGGCACCAGCGGCGAGGGGGTGCAGGATCCGGGACAGCCGCACTTTCGAGTTCGGGGATCGGTCTGCGGCCATCCAGAGCCCGATCGTGAGCACGCCCACGACGAAGGCGATGACCTCGGCGACCAGGTTCCCGGTCCCATCGGGCGAGACGGTGAACGTCGAGGTGCCCACCACGACGATGACGGCCAGCAGCCCCACCCGCCAGAGCCTCCGCATCGTGACCACGGCGCCCGTCCCGGGCACTGCCCGGAATCTGATCGGCGGCCGGAAGCGGCTGCCGAAGGGCATGGCCTGGGGCTGCGCGACCGCCGTCGCCTCGGCGGGCGGATTCGATCCTGTGCTCATAAGCCATTCCTCGACGGTCGGCGCGAAATCTCCGGTGGCGCTGCCGTCCACGGTAGAGCGCGGAACTCGGCGGCTACATCGAACCGGCGGTAGGCCGACGGTATGAACCGGCGTCCTGCTCTCATACCTGCTCTCGTACCGCCAGCTGCGCAGAAACCCAACCCCAGAGGCGATGACTCCGTACCGGCCTGTGTTCGACACTCGCACCGGGCGCAACGAAGAGCCCGGGCCCGGAGGCGACCTCGGGGCAGCGTCACCATTGGAGGATGAGATGCCAGCGGAACCGCGAGACTCAATCGAAGAGCGGCCAGGGTCGCCAGCGGCCCGCGCCGTCGGACTGGCCAAGGTCTACGGCGACGGTTCGGCTACCGTGCACGCCCTCGCTGGCATCAGCGTGGCCTTCGAACGCGGCCGGTTCACCGCGGTCATGGGCCCGTCGGGCTCCGGCAAGTCGACGTTGCTGCACTGCATGGCCGGCCTGGACCAACCGACTTCCGGGCAGGCCTTCATCGGCGACGCCGAGATCGGCCACCTCGGCGACAGGGCACTGACCCGCCTCCGCCGAGACAGGCTCGGTTTCGTTTTCCAGTCCTTCAACCTCATCCCGACCCTCACCGCAGCCGAGAACATCACCCTGCCGGCCGACCTCGCCGGCCGCAAAGCAGACCCGGAGTGGTTCGGCCAGCTAGTGGCACAGCTCGGGCTCGCCGGCCGGCTGGCGCACCGCCCCGCCGAGATGTCCGGCGGTGAGCAGCAGCGAGTGGCGTGCGCCCGGGCATTGATCAACCGTCCCGAGCTGGTCTTTGCCGACGAGCCGACGGGCAACCTCGACTCCAGCGCCTCAGCCGAGATGCTCGGCTTTCTCCGCCAGTCGGTGACCGAGCTGGGCCAGTCGGTCGTCATGGTGACCCATGACCCGGCCGCGGCGGCTTTCGCCGACAGGGTCGTGTTCCTGGCCGACGGGGACATGGTCGACGAACTCGACGAGCCGACCTCCGGATCCGTGCTGGAGCGGATGCGGGAACTGGCGGCCTGAGATGACCACCGTGACTCTCAGGGGACTGTGGGCCCACAAGCTCCGGCTAGCGCTCACCTCGCTGGCAATCGTGCTCGGCGTCGCCTTCATCACCGGCGCATTCGTCTTCAACGACACCCTGCACGACACCTTCGAGGCACTGCTGGGCAACGCCTACCAGAACATCAATTTCCAGGTCCGCGGCGACGCCCAGCTGTCCACCAGCGGCGCCAACGCCGTGCGCAACCCCATCCCCGAGCCGCTACTCGCCTCGATCCGGCGCCTCCCCGGCGTCGCGACGGCAGACGGACAGGTGGCAGGCTACGCCCAGTTCGTCTCCCGGCAGGGTAACGCCATCAGCGGCGGCATCGGCGGAACCGTCGGGGTGAACTTCGCCGCCAACACCGAAGTCGCCCCGCTGCGGCTAGTCAGCGGCACGGCTCCCACCAGTCCCGGCGACGTGGTCATGGACGCTGGCACCGCCGCCAAGTACCACTTCAGCCCCGGCCAGCACGTCATGATCCTCTCGGCCCTTGCCCCCCGAACCTTCACCATCACCGGCATCGCCGACTTCGGCACCTCTGCCACCCTCGACGGCACTACCCTGGCCGCCTTCACCCTCCCGACGGCGCAGCGCATCGCCGGGGAGGTCAACCAGCTCGACGACATCAACGTCGTGACCAAGCCCGGTGCCGGCAACGCGGCCGTCGAGCGAGCCATCGCCCGCATCCTTCCTCCCGGCGTCCAGGTGGTCACCGGCCAGACCGTGGCCAGCGAGAACACAACCGCCATCGACCAGAGTCTCTCGTTCCTCTCGACAGCACTGGTGATCTTCGCGCTCATTGCGCTGTTCGTCGGCGCGTTCACCATCCTCAACACCTTCTCCATCGTCATCGGCCAGCGCACCCGCGAACTCGCGCTCCTGCGTGTCGTCGGCGCCAGCCGCCGCCAGGTGCTCGGATCCGTGCTGGCCGAAGCGGCCATCGTTGGCGCCGCCTCCTCGGTGATCGGCATCGGCCTCGGTGCTGCCGTCGCCGTCGGGCTCCAGGCTCTGCTGCGAGGCTTTGGCGCCGGCCTGCCCGCAGGGCCGCTGATCTTCGAGGCCCGCACGGTCATCGTCTCGCTCATCGTCGGCGTCGGCGTCACGACCATCGCCGCGGCCGGACCGGCGCGCCGCGCGATGCGCGTCCCGCCCGTCGCCGCCATCGCGGCCCGGCCCCCCGAGCGCGGGCCGTCCACCCGGCGC
>JBOHCP010000405.1:0-5338 GCA_050698875.1 Streptosporangiaceae bacterium
GGCTGGTCGCCTGCGTACTCGATGGTGACCTGGGTCTTGCCGTCCGGGCGGATGTAGGGCACGTCCCCGCTGCGCCGCACAACCGCCAGCCGGCGGGCCAGCCGGTGCGCCAGCATGATGGGCAGCGGCATCAGCTCTGGCGTGTCCCGGCAGGCATAACCGAACATCAGCCCCTGGTCGCCGGCGCCCTGCCGGTCGAGTTCGTCGGTGCCCTCGCCCTCGCGGTACTCCACGGCCTGGACCACGCCCTGGGCGATGTCCGGCGACTGCGAGCCAATGGAGACCTGCACGCCGCAGGTGGCGCCGTCGAAGCCCTTAGCCGACGAGTCGTACCCGATCTCCAGGATCTTCTCCCGGATGATGCCGGGGATGTCGACGTAGGTGTCGGTCGTCACCTCGCCCGCGACGTGCACCTGTCCGGTCGTGATGAGCGTCTCGACGGCCACGTGGCTGCGCACGTCGTCCTTGAGCATGGCGTCCAGGATGGCGTCGCTGATCTGATCCGCGATCTTGTCGGGGTGACCCTCAGTGACGGACTCGGAGGTAAAGAGCCGACGTGCCACGAGATACCTTTCTTTCGACGGACAGCTGCCGCTTCGGTGCCGGTACTGCGGGCCGGCCTCGCCGAATTGTACTGACGTGCCCGCGGCGCACCGCCGGGCCCCGGCTACTAGCGGAGCGGGGGCAGCCGCGCCGCGATGATGTCCCAGACCTTATCGGCGATCTCGTCCTTGGGCGCACGTGTCAGCTTGATCTGGGTGCCATCGGCGCTGAGCACCGCGACCTCGTTATCGGCCGTCCCGAAAGCCAGCCCGTTCCCCACCTGATTCACGACGAGCAGGTCGCAGCCCTTGCGCGCAAGCTTCTCGCGCCCGTTCGCGAGCACGTCGCCGGTCTCGGCGCCGAACGCGACGATCAGCTGACCGGGGCGCTGCCGGGCTGCGACCAGGTCCCGGACGATGTCGGGATTCTCCGCCAGCACGATGGGGTCAGGCGCTGCGCCCGTCTTCTTGATCTTGACCGCGCTCCGCTCGGCGGGCCGGAAATCGGCGACGGCCGCCGCCATCACGATCGCGTCCGCGCCGGGGGCCGCGGCCAGTACGGCCTCGCGCAGCCTGGCCGCCGAGGTGACCCTGATGACCGCTACGCCGGCCGGGTCGGGCAGCTCGGTATTGGCGGCTATCAGGGTGACCGTGGCACCTCGACTGGCTGCGGTACGGGCCAGCGCGTAGCCCTGCTTCCCCGATGACCAGTTGCCGAGGTAGCGCACCGGATCGAGCTCTTCCCTGGTGCCGCCGGCCGACACCACGAAGGCCCGTCCCGCGAGATCGGTGGCGAGGGCACGCTCGCCGCGGGCCAGCACACGCTGGACGACGGCGAACAGCTCAGACGGCTCTGGCAGTCGGCCGGGCCCGGTATCGGGACCGGTCAGCCGACCGGCGGCGGGGTCGAGCACGAGGCAGCCACGGGCGCGCAGAGTGGCCACGTTGGCGTGGGTCGCTGGGTGTTCCCACATCTCGGTGTGCATCGCCGGAGCGAACACGACCGGGCAGCGGGCCGTCAGCAGCACGGCCGTGAGCAGGTCATCGGAGGTGCCTTGCGCCGCGCGGGCTAGCAGGTCAGCGGTGGCCGGGGCGACCATGACCAGGTCCGCTTGCTGGCCCAGCCGGACGTGGGGCACCTCGTGCACCGATTCCCACGGCTGGACCTCGACGGGCTGGCCAGATAGCGCCGCCCAGGTCGCTGCGCCCACGAACTTGAGCGCGGCGGGCGTCGGCACGACCCGGACCTGGTGCCCGGACTCGGTGAGCAGCCGGAGCAGCTCGCACGCCTTATAGGCGGCGATCCCGGCAGAGACGCCGAGGACGATGCGCACGGCGCGCCCGCGGGAGATCAGGCTTGCTCGGGCGCCTCGGCGCTGAGCAGCCGGTCGCTGATCTCGCGCAGCGCGATCGACAGCGGCTTCTCCTGGACCCTGGTCTCCACGAGCGGGCCGACGTACTCGAGCAGCCCCTCACCAAGCTGTGCGTAGTAGGCGTTGATCTGCCTGGCCCGCTTCGACGCCATGATCACCAGGGCGTACTTGCTCTCCACCACCTCGAGCAGGTCGTCGATCGGCGGGTTGATAATGCCCTCTACGGCCGGAGTTGCTGCCACCGTGTGCCTTCCAGCTCCGAATTGCCCTGAATTTCCTACCAGCACTGCGCGCCCTGCCGCGCGCGGTCAGTATCGGCCTGCGCCCTGGGCGACAATCAAGCTTACCAGCTGCGTGCAGACTTCCTTGACAGACGTGTTGACGAGCGTGATGTCGAACTCACGCTCGGCGGCAAGCTCCGCCCGGGCGGCCTCCAGACGTCGCGCGATCGTCGTTGCGGACTCGGTATTCCGGCCCAGCAGCCTGCGCTCAAGTTCCGCCCACGAGGGCGGGGCGAGAAACACCAGCAGGGCACCCGGTACTGCTGCCCGGACCTGCCTGGCGCCGGCTACGTCGATCTCCAGCAGCGCCGGGATGCCGAGGTTCAGCTGTTCCTGAACCGGTGCACGCGGCGTGCCGTACCGGTAGCCGACGTAGCGCGCCGACTCCAGCAAGTCGCCGCGCGCGGCCATTGCGTCGAATTCCTGCTCGGATAGGAAGTAGTATTCGCGGCCATCACGCTCGCCCGATCGCGGCGGCCGGGTCGTCACCGACACGGACTGCCAGATTTGCGGGCACTCGGCGCGCAGCCGGGCCACGACCGTGCTCTTCCCGACCGCGGACGGACCGGACAGCACCGTCAGCAGCGCCGAGGCAGGGGTGCCGCGGTGAAGCCGGCGCGGCTGGGCTGCCAGCATGCCTCCCGCGGCCCCCTTCGTGCGCTGTCAGTGTCGGTCAGATATCGCCGCCGAACTCGGTTTCCAGGGCATTGCGCTGGTTGGCGCCAAGACCCCGGACTCGCCGGGACTCGGCGATACCCAGCCGCTCCATGATCTGCCTGGCCCGCACCTTGCCGACACCCGGCATGGACTCGAGCAGCGCAGACACCTTCATCTTGCCCACAACGTCATCGGTCTGCCCCTCCTTGAGCACCTGGGGCAGCGTGGTCGAACCATGCTTCAGCTTGGCCTTGACTTCCGCACGATCCTTGCGGGCCTGGGCGGCCTTCTCAAGTGCCGCCGCCCGCTGCTCGGGAGTAAGTGGAGGAAGAGCCACGCGAGGTCACCTCGGGTTTCGTATCGAAAAAGTCGCTCCGCGAGGGGAAACTAGCGAGTTCGGCCCGCGTCGGCAACGTGAACTCCCGTTTGGGCGGGCACAAATTGTCTAATATGACGCCAAGTACAGCTGCGTGCACTGAGCGTAATGGCGTTTGCGCAGCGTACGCAAGGTATCGGGCCGTTTCTGCGACACATCGCAGGACTCAAACTGCGGCCTTATCCGCCGGCACGTGCGGGCGCAGCCCGGCGCTACCCCGGCGCTCGCCGGTGCAGAGACGAGATGTTCGGCCGCTGCACACCGGGCCAGGTCGGCGAGCGGGCACCGCGTCGCAGCCGCGAGCCGGGCCTAGCGCCCGGTCGCAACCCCCTCGGCCCGGCGCAGCGACGCGGCGATGGCCGCAGCGGCAGCGCCCGGGTCGGCGGCACTGGTGATGGGCCGGCCGATGACGAGCAGGTCGGCTCCCGACCGCAGTGCCTCTTCCGGCGTCGCGACCCGGGTCTGGTCGTTCACGTCCGAGCCGGCCGGCCGCACGCCGGGCGTGATCAGCATGATGTCGTCGCCAACCTCGGCGCGCACCGCCGCGACCTCCTGCGGCGAGCACACCACACCGCGGGCACCGGCCTCGACCGCCAGCGCCGCAAGCCGCCTGACGGCACCGCTGACCGGGCCGGCGATGCCCATCCGGCCCAGGTCTGTCTCCCCGAGCGAGGTCAGCACCGTTACCGCGACGATCCTCGCCGCCGGGACGGCCTCCGCCGCCGCCCTGATCGCGGCCGCGCCCGCGGCGGCGTGCACGGTCAGCAGGGCCGGCCGCAGCCCGGCGACAGCGCGCGCCGCGCTCGCGACCGTGGCAGGGATATCGTGCAGCTTCAGGTCGAGGAAAATCTGCGCCCCGCTGGCCCCGCGGACCGACGCGACCACTTCGGAGCCGTACCGCAGGTACAGCTCGAGCCCGATCTTCAGGGCGCGGACGTGCGGCGTCACGAGTCCGGCCCAGCGTGCAGCGGTCTCCAGGTCCGGCGCGTCCAGGGCGACGGCGATCGGGGCTCGGCCGACCATCAGGTCCTCCTCGTTCTGGGGCCAGCGCCCGCGGGGCGACCGGTCAGGGCCGCCTTGGGCTGATGGGCGAGCCCGACAACGTCTGTCAGCCGCTCGACTCCGCGGGCACTCAGTTCCTCATCGAGCTCGCGCAGGATCCGCCCGCACGCGGACGGGTCATGGAAGATCGTGGTGCCCACGCTCACCATGGCGGCGCCCGCCAGGATGAGTTCCAGCGCGTCCAGCCCGGTCCGTACGCCGCCCATGCCGATGATGGGCACGCCGGGCAGCGCCTCGCGGACCTGCCAGATGCAGCGCACCGCGATGGGCCGGATGGCGGGCCCGGACAGGCCGCCGGTCAGCCCGGCCAGCTGCGGGCGCATGGTGCCGGTGTCGATCACCATGCCCAGCAGCGTGTTGATCATCGAAAGCCCGTCGGCACCGGCAGATACGCACGCCTTCGCGACCGAGACGATGTCGGTGACGTCCGGCGACAGCTTGGCGAACACCGGGATGTCGTACCTGGCCTGGCTGCGGACCGCCTCGATGACGGCCGCGGCGTCGGCGGGATTGCAGGCGAACACCTGACCACGGTGCTCCACGTTCGGGCACGAGATGTTGACCTCGATAGCGGTGACGCCTGCCGCGTCCGACAGCCGCGCGGCCAGCTCGCTGTATTCGCCGACCGTGCCGCCCGCGATGGACACCACCGCGCGCGCCCCGCGCGACAGCAGCCAGGGCAGGTCGCGCCGCAGGAAGGCGTCGATCCCCGGCCCCTGCAGCCCGATGGAGTTCAGCATCCCGCTCGGCGTCTCGGCCATCCGCGGGGTCGGCCGCCCGGATCTCGCGCCCAGCATGACGGACTTGGTGACGACGGCACCCAGCTTGGACACGTCCATGAACTGGGCGAGCTCGCGGCCGGCTCCGGCACACCCGGACGCGGTCAAGATCGGGTTGGGCAGCTCGACGTGACCGAGCCTTGTGCGCAGGTCAACCGCCATGGCCCTGCCTTCTGGCGCCCCTGCCTCGCGCGCCGCCGCCTCGCCCGCCGCCTCGTGCGCCGCCTCGTGCGCCGCCTCGTGCGCCGCCTCGTGCGCCGATCTGACC
>JBOHCP010000406.1:0-5322 GCA_050698875.1 Streptosporangiaceae bacterium
GTTCATACTGGACCGGACGCTCGAGCCCGCCCTGGCCGAGCGCCCGCTGGACGGCTTCAAGCTGATTGACCCCGCCTGCGGGTCCGGCCACTTCCTGCTAGGTACATTCGTACGATTGCTGGACCGGTGGCAGCGTGGTGCGCCAGGGATGGAAACGCAAGCCCGGGTCCAGGCGGCACTGGACGCAGTGCACGGCGTGGACCTGAACCCGTTCTCCATCGCCATCGCTCGGTTCCGGCTCACGGTCGCGGCGCTGCAAGCCTGCGGACTCACCTCGCTGGAGAAAGCACCAGCGTTTGGCTACCACCTGGGGGTGGGTGACTCGCTGATCCACGGCCCGGACACTGACACGCTGCCGGGCATGGAGAGCCGTGCTGCGTTCATGCAGTTCAACTACCAGACGGAAGACGCAGGGCTTCTACGGCAACTGCTAGAGGAGGGCCGTTACGACGTAGTGGTCGGCAACCCGCCCTACATCACGGTCAAGGACAACGCTCTCAATCAGATCTACCGGCAGAAGTACGCCGACGTCTGCAAGGGCAAGTACGCCCTCAGCGTGCCGTTCATGAAGCTCTTCTTCGTGCTCGCCAAGCCGGGAGCGCGGCCGGGCTGGACAGGGATGATCACCAGCAACTCGTTCATGAAGCGCGAGTTCGGCTCGAAGGTCATCGAGGACTTCCTCGCACACCGGGACCTGCGCCTTGTCGCAGATACGTCCGGTGCCTACATCCCAGGCCATGGCACCCCGACGGTCATCATCGTCGGGCGCAATCAAGGACTGGTCGGCTCCACCGTCGGAGCCGTGCTCGGCGTCCGCGGCGAACCCGGCCGCCCCGACGACCCGGCCAAAGGCATCGTCTGGACCGACATCACCGAGCACGTCGACCAGCCCGGCTGGGACGACGGCTGGATCACCGTCACCGACCTCGACCACAAACTCCTGGCCACCCACCCATGGAGCCTCACCGGTGGCGGCGCCGTCCAGCTCACAGAGGCCATCGAATCGGCCGCGCGACGCGATCTGGCAAGCGCCATCGTCGGCAAGATCGGGTTCGCGAGCTTTCCAGGTTCGGATGACGCATTCCTCGCGCCGCGCAGCGCTCTGCGGGCCGTGCCCGACGGCCTCGCGCGCCCGGTCATTAGCGGTGACGTTGTCCGCGACTGGCACGTCAGAGATGGCGACTGGGCGCTAGTGCCTTACAACCGTCACGATGCGAAGCTCCTCCCGCTCGACAACGATGGCTGGGGTCGTCGGCAATGGCCATACCGCACGGTTCTAGGCGCCGTCACCGGCTTCGGTGGCCAGACTCGGGCAGATGCCGATGAGCCCTGGTGGGGTTGGTACCGGTGGGTGGCCGAGCGCTACCTGACGCCGCTGTCCATCGCGTTTGCGTTTGTGGCGACGCATAACCAGTTCGTGATGGATCGAGGCGGCAAGGTGTTCAAGCAGTCCGCACCGGTGATCAAACTGCCAGCGGGCGCGACCGAGGACGACCACCTGGCGCTGCTCGGTGTACTCAACTCCTCTACTGCCTGCTTCTGGCTCAAGCAGAACAGCCACGACAAGGGCATTCGAGGAGAAGGCGGTGGCTTCACTCCATCCGACTGGGAGCGGTTCTACGAGTTCACAGGCACGACCCTGCAGGACTGTCCGCTGCCTAAGGTCCGGCCGCTGAAACGCGGGCGCCTATTGGACGATTTGGCCAGTGAAATGGCTGCGCGAGGACCAGGCGCGGTTGCCGAGCGGGCGACTCCGACATTCGACTCTCTTGCGGCGGCCCGGACCAAGTCGGATCGCATTCGCCGCCAGATGATCGCAGTGCAGGAGGAACTGGACTGGGAGGTGTACCGGCTCTACGGGCTGGTCGACGAGGACCTCACTTATAGCGGATTGGATCTACCGGGGATCGCCTTGGGCGAGCGGGCGTTTGAGATCGTGCTGGCCCGTGCGGTTGAAGCGGGTGAGGAGGAGACGGCCTGGTTCAGCCGGCATGGGTCGACGCCGATCACTGAGATCCCGGCGCACTGGCCCGCCGATTACCGTGACCTGGTGCAGCGCCGCCTCGACGTGATCGCTAGCAACTCGTTTATCCGGCTGCTGGAGAAGCCGGAGTACAAGCGGCGGTGGGCGACCGAGCCGTGGGACAAGCGGCAGGACCGGGCGCTGCGGGACTGGCTGCTGGACCGGCTGGAAGACAGGAAATTCTGGTTCGACCCGCAGGGCCGACCGCTGCCGCGCAGCATAGGCCAGCTCGCCGACGAGGTCGCCCGCGATCGTGAGATGACGGCCGTGCTGGCGCTGTGGGAAGGTCGGCCGGACCTGCCGGCCGCGAAATCGCTGACGAGATTGCTGGGAGACCAGTGCGTTCCCTACCTTGCGGGCTACCGGTACAAGGAGCCAGGCATGCGCAAACGCCTAGCGTGGGAGGAAACCTGGGACCTGCAGCGGCGCGAGGACGCCGGCCAGCAGGTGGGCCCGATCGCGGTGCCGCCCAAGTACACCTCAGCCGACTTCAGCAAGCAGTCGTACTGGGCCGCGCGGGGGAAGCTGGACGTGCCGAAGGAACGGTTCATCCTGTACCCGGAGGCGGGCCGCGACACCGACCCGACGCTGGTGCTCGGCTGGGCGGGCTGGGATCACGCGCAGCAGTCGCTGGCGCTGTCGATCATCATCGGCGAGCGGGAGAAGGACGGCTGGGCCGACGAGCGGCTCGTTCCGCTGGTCGCCGGGCTGGCCGAGCTGCAGCCGTGGGTGCAGCAGTGGCACGCCGACGTGGACCCGGCGTACGGGGTCAGCATGGCCGCGTTCTGCGGGGCACAGCTCACCGCGAAAGCAGCACAAGTCGGGAAGACCCTCGGGGAGCTGGCCGCCTGGCGGCCCGCGGCCGCTGCGCGCGGGCGGCGACCAGGGGGCGGCACTACCGGTTCTAGCGACAGGGCGGGGTAAGCGGTGAGCGTGCTCCTGCGCGAGGTAATCGACATCCCGGAAAGCGCGGGTGCCGAGGATTACGTGCTGCGGCTGACCGACAGCGTCGCCGAGGGTGCGGTCGCAGAGACCCTGGCCGAGTACGTCGTGACGCCCGCGCTGGCCGGGGCGTTCGACGCGGCGCTGGGCATCGTGTCGGACGCGATCCGCACCGGTATCAGCCGGGGCGCGTTCCTGACCGGCTCCTTCGGGTCCGGCAAGAGCCACTTCATGGCCGTCCTGCACGCGGTGCTCCGCCATGACCCGGCGGCGCGGGCCAAGGAGGAGCTGCAGCCGGTCATTGCCCGGCATGACGACGTGCTGCTGGACCGCAAGGTCCTGCCGCTCGCCTACCACCTGCTGGGCGCGGAGTCGATGGAGCAGGCGCTGTTCAGTGGCTATCTCCGTCAGGTCGCGCGGCTGCATCCCGGCGCGCCGCTGCCTGCCGTGCACAGGTCGGACCAGCTTCTCGCCGATGCTGAGGGCCTGCGCGGCCGGATGGGAGACGTGAGCTTCTTCGACGGGCTGAACGGCGGCCCTCCGGGTGCCGCCCAGGATGACGCCTGGTCTGCCCTGCTCGGCACCGGTACCTGGACGGCGGAGTCGTACGCGGCCGCGCGCGCCGCCGAGCCGGGCTCCGAGCCGCGGCAGCGGCTGGTGAGCGCGCTGGTCGAGCGGTACTTCCGCGCCTACACCCAGCAGGCCGGCTATGTCGACCTGGACACCGGGCTCGCGGCGATAGCCAGCCACGCCAAGGGTCTCGGATACGACGCGGTCGTCCTGCTCCTGGACGAGCTGGTGCTGTGGCTGGCGTTCTCGGTGCAGGACCGCGAGTTCTTCCGGAAAGAGTCACAGAAACTCACCATGCTCGTCGAGACCGCGACCGGCAGCAGGGCGATCCCGCTGGTGTCGATCGTCGCCCGGCAGATGGACCTGCGGCGCTGGTTCGCCGACGCGGGCGCGAGCGGCGCAGAACAGGAAGCGCTCGACCGCGCGTTCCGGCACCAGGAGGGCCGGTTCACCCTGATCGAGCTCGGCGACCACAACATGCCGTACGTGGCGAACAAGCGGCTGCTGCGCCGGCGCTCCGATAACCCGGACGCGGCGCGGCAGCTGGACGAGGCGTTCGCCAGGCTCGACCGCCGCCCGGAGATCTGGGACGTGCTGCTGGACGGCATCAACGCCGACGACCGCCACCGCGGAGGCGACGAGGCGGCCTTCCGGCTCACCTACCCTTTCTCTCCCGCGCTGGTGTCGACCCTGCGCTCTCTCGCCAGCGTCATGCAGCGCGAGCGCACCGCGCTCAAGGTGATGCAGCAGATGCTCGTCGAGCGGCGGGACGCGCTGACCATCGACGACGTCATCCCCGTTGGCGACGCCTTCGACCGCGTGGTCGGCGGCCGCGAGGCACTCGACCAGCAGGCCGCTGCCCTGTTCCGGTCGGCGAGCACGCTGTACGAACAGAAGCTGCGCCCGATCCTGCTGGCCAGCCACGACCTCACCGAGGCGCAGGCTGCGTCAGCCGATCCCGCCAGCCTGCCCGCCGGGTTCCTGGCAGACGACCGCCTGGTGAAGACGCTGCTCCTGTCGGCCGTCGCGCCGAAGGTCCCCGCCCTGAGAGAGCTGACCGGCAGCCGCCTGGCGTCGCTCAACCACGGCTCGATCCGCTCCCCGCTGCCGGGAGGCGAGGCGGTCACCGTCATCAGCAAGGTCCGGGAGTGGCAGCGCACCGTGCCGGAGATCCACGTCAGCAGCGACCCCGCCAACCCGGTCATCCGGGTCCAGCTGTCGGACGTCGACTACCAGTCTGTCGTGGAAAAGGCACGCGGGGAGGACAACGACGGGCGCCGCCGCGAGCTGATCAAGGACCTGGTCCGGGAGGCGATCGGCCTGCCGGAGCGCGGCGGCGACATGTACGGCGCGATCCCGCACCAGGTGACCTGGCGCGGCTCCCGCCGGGAGGTAGACGTCGTCTTCGGAAACGTGCGGGACGCTAGCTGGCTGAGCGACGATCACTTCCACGCCCGCCACGGCACCTGGCGGATCGTCATCGACTATCCCTTCGACGAGCCCGGTCACTCCACCGGCGAGGACCTGGCTCGGCTGGACCGCATGATCGAGGCCGGCCAGCAATCCCGGACCATCGCCTGGCTGCCGCGGTACCTGTCGGCCGACCGGATGACGGACGTGCGGCGCCTGGTCATCCTGGACTGGCTGCTGAGCGGCACCGGGGACCGGTGGACCAGCCACGCCGACCACCTGTCGGAGGTCGACCGGGTACAGGCCCGCGCGATCCTGGAGAGCCAGCAGCGGGCGCTGCGCGACGGCCTGCGCCGGGTTATCCAGGAGTGCTATGG
>JBOHCP010000407.1:0-5286 GCA_050698875.1 Streptosporangiaceae bacterium
CCAGGCCAGGTCGCGCCCCGAGAAGTCAGCCACAGGGTGCCTCCCATATCTGAGTGACTAGATCACTCAGTCTAGTCGCGCAGCCTGCAGCAACCAAGCACCCTCACGATTCAGTCGTGCACCCACACCAATACGGGTGTGGGACAAGTTTGTAGGTGACTGGCCGGTAACTTGTCTTGACCACGTTGGTCTGAGTGCGGGACTTTCTCAGATGAGCGGGTCTTGGTCTTGGCGGATGCGCCTTGGCGGGCGCCGGCTCGTGAGCCCGGCGGCCGCGGGCCGCGCGAATAACGTAACGCGCCACATGCGCCTGGTGACCGGGCTGCGTCTGGCGGGCAGCGGAGTGAGGTCAGGCGCGGGCGGATCTGTTCATGCCGCTGGTGAGGATGTGGTGGCCGGCGGGTGCGGGGATTTCTTCCCACCGGCCGCTGGCTTCCGGGCAGCGCAGGGTCAGGATGCCGGCCGCGCCGGGCAGTGACCATCTCATGCCGGACAGCTTGAGGCGCTGGCCGACGATGGCCTTGCACCCCGGCCTCGACGGCGCCTGATCCGATGAACATGCCCAGGGAGCGGAAGTGCTGGTACCGCATCCGGTGGGCATTGTGCTCGATTGCGACACGAGGTCGCATGTAGTGAGTGAGTTGCGTGAGGACGTCTGGCTGATGCCAGGGGCGTAGCTAGTCCGTGCCGGTAAGGTCCGTGCCGATGCCACGGTTGTCCCGGCCAGTGTCGGCTACCCGGCCGATTCGGGGCTGCTGGCCGGGGCCATCGCCAGGATCACCGCGCTGGTGGAGCGGATCCACACGGCCGGGGCCGCCTCCCGCAGCAGGGTCGCCGACGTGCGCCGCTCGGCGCGGGCGCGGGCGTATTCGATCGCCTCGCACCTGCGGATGCGCAACGAGGAGGCCAACGGCCAGGTGCTGGCGGCCACCGGGGAGATGGCCGGGCTGGCGGAGGCGACCATGGCCGAGGCCGCAGCGGTGCTGCAAGCGCCCGTCGGCACGCCGCCCGCCACGGCGGTCAGGCACAGCCCGCCGTCGACCGCGATCGCCTGGCCGTTGACGAAGCTGGAAGCGTCGCTGGCGAGCCACAGCACCGCCTCGGCGATGTCGGCCGGCTGGCCGGTCCGCCGGATCGGCGCGGAGTCGCTGAGTGCCGCGGTGATGAACTCGACCGTTCGCTTGGCGGTGTCGCCGTCCAGCCCCGCCGCCCGGCCGAAGATAGCAGTGGCGACCGCGCCCGGACAGACCGCGTTGACCCGGACGCCGTGCTCGCCCAGCTCGTTCGCGGCGGTGACGGTGAGCTGCCTGATGGCGGCCTTTGCCGCGCTGTAATCGTGGCCGCCCATGTTGGCCCGGAACGCCGCGACGCTCGAGGTGTTGATGATGTTCCCCTGCCCCCGCGGCCGCATGACCCGCGCCGCCGCCCTGATGCCGAGGAACACGCCGCGCAGGTGCACGCCGACCGTGTGGTCAAAGGCCGTCACGTCGATGTCCTCGATGCTGCCGAGCGAACCGGGTACGCCGGCGTTGTTGAACATGACCTCCAGTCCGCCGAAGACCGTGACGCAGGTGGCGACGGCGCGGTCGACGTCTGCCTCGCGAGATACGTCGGTGACGACGAAGGCGGCCCGTTCCCCTAGCTCGGTGGCGAGCCGCTGGCCTCGCCCGGCGTCGACGTCGGCGAGCAGCACGCTCGCGCCCTCGGCCACGAACAGTCGTGCCGTCGCCTCGCCGATTCCGCTCGCTGCGCCCGTGATGACCGCGCGCTTGCCGTCCAGCCTGCCCATGCCGCGCCGCCCGTCTATCGCCGGCGTCGCCGGTGCACCGGTCAATCCCGATACCGTAACGCCGGTCGTGGCCGCCCGTCAGGCTGTGCCCGCACGCCGTGCCGCCAGCAGCGGAATGGCCGCAATCATCGCCTCGGTCAGATCCGCCCAGCGGATCCCGGCAGGCGATCGCGGGCCGTGCCGCGGCCGGCAGCCGATGGTCCGGTCGGGTGTGACGATGAGGTCGACCGGCACATCGTGATCGGTATGGGGAATCGCCCCGGCCGGGCGCACCTGCAGCTAGTGCACGGTGGTGACGCACGCGGTGTGCGGCCCGATCAGACCGGCGGCGCTGGCGAGCGCGTACTCCAGATCGGCGAACCCGCCGCCCTTGCCGAGCCGGGCGCCGTCCTCGCGGCCGCGACACAGCCCATCACCACGAGGTCGACCGGTGTCAGCTCGTCAAGCATCACCCGGCGAGCCGACCGTGCCGCGCCCTTGATGGACGCCGCCGCGCGCGGCGGCTCGGCGAGGTGGTCGGGATTCAGGGCGAAGAACGGCTCTGGCTCGGACAGCCGCGGCACGGCCATGTAGACGGTCTTGCCGTCTTCGAGCGGACGCTGGCGGACGGGCAGCTGGGCCGCGTCCGGGTTCGCCTTGACCGTGCGGGCAGCCCGCCACTCGGCTGTCCCGCGCAGTCACTCGGCCGCCGCCTCGGCGCCGGTGAAGCTCGGGATCCGGCCGGCCGCGCCTGGCAACCTCGCCACCTTCGCCTCGCGCATCGCGTCCCAGACCTGCTGACGCAGCGCGGTTTTCGCGGCGACCACATCGGCCGGGGCCGCCCGCGTACCGGTCGTGCCGCGGTACGGGTCGAGGCACGGCGGCTAGTTCCCGCCGGGCGCCACATGCCGCGTGAACCGGCTGAGCCCGGCCTTGTTCCACTTCCCGATGACAAGCGGGAACGGCACGCCGTCACCCAAGCCCGAGCCCTGCCGAGCAGGTGCGCACGCGCTGGGCCAGCCAGTCCAGTGCCACGGCGCTGTGAGCCCGCTGGAACGCGCGCAAGGTCGGGATGCCGGGCGGATCGGGCCGGCGCCCGAGGTAGATCCACATCCCGGCCAGCGCGGCGACAGCCGTCGTCACGTCGTCCGGGTCGGCGCCGTCTGCCAGTGGATGGGCGGCCAGCACCTCCTCGGGTGCCTGACCGCCCTGCAGGGTCACGCTCGGCAGCAGCGCGACGAGGTCGAACCACGGTTTCGCGAGGCAGGCCCACGGCCAGTCCACGAACACCACCCGGCTCGGCGTGAGCAGGATGTTGTCGGCCCTGACGTCGCCGTGTGCCAGTGTGGTGCCCGCGACGTCCCCGGCCCAGTGCGACTCGAGCGCGGCGAGGTCGTAGACGCGGTCGCGAGCCCAGGGGCTGACGTCCGCCAGCTTGTCGCCCTCGGCCCGAGCGTTGGCGAGATTGCGCCAGCCGTGACCCAGGCTGTGGAACCTGACCGCCGCCGACGGCGCTTCGATCGGCGCCGGGCTCAGCGCGGCCGCCAGGCCTGTCATCGCGTCAAGGACCCTGACGAGCTCGTCGCTCCGCCATGGCTGCGCCGGCATCCGGCCCTCGATGTCCTCGAGCAGCAGGATCACCCAGCCGTCGGTGTCCACCGAGCCGAGCAGCCGCGGCGCGGGCGTTCCCTCCGGCAGCGCAGCGGCAATCCGCGCCTCGGACCGGTGGATGCCCGGCGAGTCCGGGTTCAGGTCGCCGACTGCCTTCACAAACGCCCGCCCGCCGCCGGTCAGGGTGAGTCGCGCGGCGACTCCGGGTGAGAATCCCCCCGGCTGTGTTTGCGCGGCGAGCACGCGCGCGCCCAGCAAGTCCTCTACCCGGTCGCGCAGGTGGCCAGGTATCGCCTGCCACGGCAGGCGGCGTCCCTCGGCAGGCGGTGGCTGCGTCACCCGGACATGATCGGGCGCCGCGCGGCCGGCGGCAACTTCATTTTCTGGCACGACGCCGGCGCTATCGGGCTGTCGTGGGCGGCACCGTCTAGCCCGGGCCGGCACCACATCCGACGCGGCGGGCAGGTGACCATGGCGGCCGGACCTGCCAGCACCCGACTGGCCCGCACGATAGCGGTGATCTCTGCCGTGGCAGCCGTCGGTTTCCTGTGCGGCTGGTCAGCGCTCGGCATCGGCGGCGGCGCCGGTTTCGCCGTCGCGCTGAGCGCGGGCGTCGCCGTGCCGGTCTTGCGCAGCGGACCGGGCGAATGCAGCCGACGGAGGTGAGTGCGGCCTGGTTTCATGCCCAGGCTGCGGGTACCAACACGACATGCATGATCTGACCCCCGCGACCCAGATGCTGAGCCGGGTTGTCATGGACGTTCAGGGTGAGCAACTCGATGCGCCCACGCCCGATGGCGACGCCACGGTCGCAGACCTTCTGGATCACGTCAACGGACTCAGCCAGGCGTTCACCGCTGCCGCGGCAAAGGACGTGGCGGCCTCCCGCCCGCCGTCCGCCGCGGACGGGTCACGGCTGCCGCCAGACTGGCGCGTCAGCATTCCCGAACGGCTGGCGAGGCTGGCGGCCGCTTGGCAGTCCGAGCCAGCCTGGATCGGCATGACGAAGGCGGGTGATATCGACATGCCCGGCGAGGTCGCCGCGAGTGTCGCGACGAATGAGGTCCTCGTCCACGGCTGGGATCTGGCAGCGGCGACCGGTCACGACTTCGCCGCCGACCCCGGGCTGGTCGGGGTGGCCACGGCGTTCGTCGAACCCACTGCACGCCAGAACCCCGACGGTGTTCCCGGCCTGTTCGGCCCGGTGGTCGCGGTACCGGACGGTGTGCCTCCGCTCGACCGCCTGATCGGCCTGACCGGCCGCGACCCGGCCTGGCGGCCCGCTGGCTAGGTGTACTGACCACGGACGCTGGTGACGCGCCACATCACGGGCAGCTCCCAGCCACCTCGCGACCATCATCGGTGAGCAGTAGCAGCATCGGTCAGAGCGTGGTGAGGATCTGCGGTCCGTTCGCGGTGATCGCGATCGTGTGCTCGACGTGGGCGGCCCGGCTGCCGTCGCCGCTCCGCAGCGTCCAGCCGTCGAGGTCGACCCGGTAGGAATCCTCGCCCCCGGCCATGAACCACGGCTCGATGGCGATGACGAGTCCCGCCTGCAGTTTGAGCCCGCGTCCGGCCCTGCCGTCGTTAGGGACGGACGGTGACTCGTGCATGGTATGGCCGACGCCGTGGCCACCGAAATCGGTGTGCAGACCGTACCCGGCGGCCCGCGCCACCCCGCCGACAGCCGCCGAGATATCGCCCAGCCGCCCGCCTAGCACGGCCGAGGCGATCCCGGCCGCCAGCGCACGTTCCGCTGCGTCGATGAGCCTGAGGTCGGCAGGCCGGGGCGTGCCGACCGTAAACGAGACGGCTGCGTCGCCGGTCCAGCCGTTCAGGGTGGCGCCGAAGTCGATGCTCACCAGGTCACCGTCGACGAGCCGGTACCGGCTCGGGATGCCGTGCAG
>JBOHCP010000408.1:0-5270 GCA_050698875.1 Streptosporangiaceae bacterium
TCCGGCCGCTCAGCGGCCGGCTCCATTGCGGCAAGAAGGGCCTCCCCCCGGTTATCCACGCCGACTTCGTGATCCGGCCGCTCAGCGGCCGGCTCCATTGCGGCATGTCCTCCGGGCGCGGAGCACGGAGCGGGTTGGCGCGGTGATCCGGCCGCTCAGCGGCCGGCTCCATTGCGGCGGCGCCGTCTTCGTGTCAGTGCTGGACTCCCGGTGCAGTGATCCGGCCGCTCAGCGGCCGACTCCATTGCGGCGCGGCATTCATGGGCATGTGGCTGTCCGAGGGCAGTGTGATCCGGCCGCTCAGCGGCCGGCTCCATTGCGGCATGCGGGGCCAGGGCAGGCCAGCCAGGTGACTGCCGGTGATCCGGCCGCTCAGCGGCCGGCTCCATTGCGGCCATCTGCCGTCGGGTGAGGTGGTGACGTGGGCGGATGGTGATCCGGCCGCTCAGCGGCCGGCGCCACGCCGGGGCGACCGGGCATGGCAGCGTGTCGGTCACCGGGATCAGCTCCAGCTCGACCCCGACCAGGCCCGCCTGACGCGATGGGGCTCCCGCACCGCCGCCCGCAGCCCGCTCCGGCCGCTGGCTGCTCCGCCGAGGAAATGGCAATGCCTGCCGGGGGTGGTGATCGGAGGGCCTGCGGCGACGATAGCCGGAAGCGGCCCGGCGGTGCCCGCGGCGCCGCGGTCGCGCAACTCCAGGGCGAGGTAGCCGCGGTCGCCGAGATCGCGCCCTGTGGTCACCCCCGCGGAGCGCCCGCCGGGCCGCCTTCGCCATCTGCTGGCGCAGCAGGTCGTCATCGGCTTGCGCCCGTCCTCGACCCGCGTTCCGGGCCAGCCACCCCACTTCCGCGCGTGCCCCGGCCTCGCTGACGGGCATGTCCAGGACCTCGGCCAGGCGGGTGATCTCCACGGGGCGCCCAGCGCGCCGGGCAGCAAGGCGGATCCGGGCTGCCACGGTCAGCGCGTTGGCTGCCGGAGGATCAAGCAAGGACGCCGTTTGGCAGCAGGCACTTACCATCTTTGTGGCAGTGGTGTAGCATAAAGGTATGAGTGCTAAGGAGCGGCTGTCCGCCTCCGTCGACGCGGAGCTAGTCGCCGTGGCCCAAGAGGCAGTCGCTGGTGGCCGGGCGGAGAGCGTGAGCGCGTGGGTGAACGATGCGCTGCGACTGAAGGCCGACCATGATCGTCGGCTGGCTGCGCTGGATGACTTCCTGGCCTTGTATGAGGCTGAGCACGGCGAGATCACCGAGCAGGAGATCCGCGAGGCATCGCGGCGGGCCAGGGCTGGTGCGGTGGTGGTTCGGGGTCATCGGGCTGGCGCCGCTGGTGGCCGCGGGGCGGCTTGATGCTGGTACTGGATGCCGGGGCGTTCGTGGCCGTGGAGCGCGATGACCGGGACGTCGTGGCGCTGGTGAAGCGCGAGCGCTTGGCTGGCCGGGTTCCGGTGACCTGCGGGGGAGTGGTCGCTCAGGTTTGGCGCGGAGGATGTGGCAGGCAGGTGCCGGTAGCCCGGCTTCTGGGTGGCGTCGAGATCGTGCCGATCGACGACGGCCTTGGGCGACGAGCGGGGATGCTGCTCGCTCGCAGCGGCCAGTCCGATGCGATCGATGCAGCACTAGTCTGCCTCGCCACCGACGGGGACGACATCCTCACCTCCGATCCCGGCGATCTTCGGTCTCTGGCCGAGGCCGCCGACGTCCACGTAGAGCTCATAGCTGTCTAAAGAGCCTGTTGATAAAGGCGGCTGGGGCCGGGTGAACGTGACGTTAACCGTATCGATCTGGTCATTGGCGGCGTGGTGCCGCAGGGAATGCAGGGACCCCTGGTAGCGGGGAGGTGTCGAGCCGTCCCATACCGCCAGGGGCCTGGATGCCTGTCTACCGTGCCGCGGCCCGGAACGCCACCTGTTCGTCGCCGGGCTGCTGCTGCCGTGACCGCCTGCCGCGTTACCCCTCCGATCTGAGCGATGCGCAGTGGGCGGTGCTGGAGCCCCGGGCGCGGGAGGTGATGAGTGAGCTGACCATCGCGGCGGGCCGGCCTATGGTCCATGACCTGCGGGCGATGTGCGACGCGGTGTCTTATGTGGTGAAGAACGGGATCGAGTGGCGTGCCCTCCCGGTGGACTTCCCGCCGTGGGAGGCGGCGTATGCATTCTTCGAGCGGTGGAGCAGGCGGGGACTGCCGGCCGGGCTGGTGACCCGGCTGCGGGAGCGGCTGCGCGAGCACCAGGGCCGCAACGCCGAGCCCACCGCGTGCATCGTGGATTCCCAGATCGTCAAGTGCGCCGACACCGTGTCCCGCAAGACCAGCGGGTACCACGGCGGGAAGAAGATCACCGGCCGCGGCCGGCACGTGGCCGTCGACGCGGAGGGGTGGCTGCTGGCCCTGGTCGTCACCGCCGCCAGCGTCAGCGACAAGGCCGGCGCGAGACTCCTGGTAATCCGCCTGTTCGACGCGTTCACCACGCTGCAGATCATGTGGGCCGACAGCGGGTACAACGGCAAGCCCCTGGCCGTCTGGGTCAAGACGGTCGCGGCGATCACGCTGGAAGTCGTCCAGCGCACCAGCCCGCATTCCTTCCAGGTCGTACGCCGCCGCTGGGTCGTCGAGCGGACCTTCGGCTGGCTGATGCGATGGCGGCGCCTGGCCCGCGACTACGAGCGCCGCACCGGCCACCACGAGGCCATGATCTGGTGGGCCACCGTCTTCATCATGACCAGGAGACTGACCCGCTACGAAACCGGCCAGCCGCCAGTAACGCGCTGGGGCGGAAACCGCCGGCCAGCGGACCAGCAAGCGCAAGCAGCATGATCCTTTATCAACAGGCTCTAAGCCCAAGCGCATTCACAAGTCTTCGCTCCGCCGCAAGGTGTCAGGCGTCGACGTGCTTGCGTGGTCGGCGAACACCGTCAGCGGATGGAACCCGAACGTTTTCTTCCATGTCGGCGCAGCCGCCGCACTCACTGGCCCGCCGCCTTCCCGCACGGCAAGGAAGGAAAGCAACTCGGACGGCCTGACCGAGCAGGTGTCGGGAGTTAAGTTCCGCGGCCTGCTCCTGCTCCCCTTGCGGTCACGACCGTCGCGTCGATGTCGACGGTGATCAGGCCGCCGTCGGCGCCGGGCGCGGCATCGCCGGCCAGCGCCCACGCCCGGTGCCACGCTGCGGCCCGCGCCGCCCGGATTGACTTCAGCGACTTCGGCGCATCCGCAGCCAGCCGGGTCATCAACCGCGACGCGAGCGGGTCGGACGCCACCGGGCCGAACAAGGCCCGCTCGGCGCGTAGCACCGCGATATCAGCCAGGCAGTCCCCGCCTCATGTCACAGCCACGGCCAGGCCCGTCACGATCTTTCCCGGGTCATGCACCGCATGGAAGCCCGCCACCGTCCCAGCCCGGCCGACAGCCCCGTGCCAAGTCGCGTCGCCCGGACAAACTTCGGTCAGCCGCAGCCCGCCAGTGTGGGACACGATCCCCGGACCGTCCGAGGACACCATGATCTTCGGGCGGATGGCTGTATTCTGCATCTGGAAGGTGCCTCTCGAACCGGTGCGGACAGGTCTCCCGACAAGTCCTACTCTCCCAGTTCAAAGGCACTTTTCTTATCTGCCACTCCGCTCGGACCAAGCCCTCCGCGAAAGCCCGAGGTTAGTCGGCCAGACGGCGGGCATGCGTTCTCGGAGAAGATCAGCCGGCCGGCGGGGACCTGGCGCGGTCACATAGCTCCCCAGCCTTGGCAGCAATGGCCGCAGGTCATGGCGCGCCGCTGCGGTTCGCGGCGGTTGCCACGACTGCTGGCGTTCTTCGCCTGCCCCTCCTTGCCGTGGTGAGCAGGTGCGTTCTGGGCAGGGCCGCCAGCCCGGTCTCACCGGGCGTCGCGCTTTGCCTGCTGGCGCGCTCCGCGCGCGAGCGTAGACGCTCGCCGCTTCTTCGTGACCGGAGTACGGAAGCTACGGTCGTCGACCTGGCCTTGGCGGGGGACAATCACGCCTGCGCCAGGGCCGGCTGTGGCGGCACCTGGCGGGGCGGCCCCACGACTGCCACGAGCGGCAGCCAGCCGCTGCGCTCGCAGCTCACGCGCCGCCTGGCGGGAGAGGACCGAAACCCGGCGGCTGACTCGCGCCAGTGCTTCTTCGAAAGCCTCGGCCTTCATTGCTGCCCGCTGATTCTGCGGCCGGGCCATGCCGCGCCCGCCTTGCTCGGCCACCCGGCCGACTGCCGTCCGGCGGTACTGGCCGGTGTACTTATCACGAGAGCGGCGAATCCTGGCCTCAAGCGCGACCGCAGCGTCCTCGTCGAGCCCCGCCAGGTCGGCTGGGTCGGTCTCAGCGACCAGCAGCCGCTCGTTGTCCGTCAGCACCGCCGTCAGCGTCACATTCATCTGGACATCCCCTCAGGACCAGCTGGGTGTACCTACTGACCGCGATTGATACCCGGCCATCGCTGCCGCCAGACGCACGGGCGCTGACCGGTTAGTACACCCGGTCAGGGAATGCAGGCCTGCGGGGCGGGGCTGGGCTTTCGCTGCCTCGCAGATCTACCGGTTGGCTATCGGCTGGGGAGCGATCGCGGTAGCCCGAACCGTGGCAGCATGCTGTTGTCGAAGCGGGTCATGGCGCAGATCCGGTCGCCGGCGAGGGTGAGAACATAGAGGCCCACGCCGTGGCTAATGCCGTCGGGGGCGCGCACGTAGGCTCCGAACGCCGGCTGGCCGTTGGCTCGCGTCGGCACGAGATCGAACCTCCGGCCCGCGCCGAAGATGCCGGCGCAGAAGCGGGCCACGATATCTCGGCCCTGGTATTCGAAGGGCATCGGCGGCATCGAGCTGAAGACGTCGTCGGTCAGCAGGGCCACCAGCGCGTCGAGATCGGCGGACTCCCACGCGCTGGTGAACTTCGCCACGATCGCCTCCTCGGCCGGTGAGCCGGGGGCGGGAGGTGGCTCGCGATCGGCGGCCGGGGGTAGCTGGCGCTGCATGCTGGCGCGCGCCCGCTTGAGTGCGCTGGTGACCGACTCGACGGTCGAGTCCAGCATGCCGGCGACCTCGTGCGCGTGGAATCCCAGGACGTCGCGCAAGATGAGCACGGCGACCTGACGAGGCGGCAGGACCTGAAGGGCGGTGACGAAGGCCAAGGAGACGGCTTCGGCCTGCTCGTAGCGGGCCTCCGGGCCGGATGGCACCTCGATCGCACCCTCGAGAAGGGCGTCAGGAAGCGGCTCGAGCCATACGACCTCCCCGAGCCGGGTTGGCTCGGGCGGTTCAACATTGGAC
>JBOHCP010000409.1:0-5252 GCA_050698875.1 Streptosporangiaceae bacterium
CTGCCTCGCCGGATCGCCGTCCGGCCCGGACACCCGGCCCGGCGGCCTGAACTCGGCATCCGCGGCCGACGTGGTGCCCTGTGTCGCCGAGCTGACGACGCTGCCGTCGGCCATCGGCACGCGGACCGGCTGCGGCTGCCGCTCGGCTGCTGCGACCCGGGGGGGCGACACCCCGCAGCCCCCCGCGGCCTGCAGATCGGACATGTCCTCGACCGGGACCACGATCCGCAGATCCAGCCGCTTCTGGCTGGGCGGCGCCACGATGGTGACCGGCCGGGCGCCGGCGAGGAACGTCGCGACCTCCTCCGGCGGCCGGACTGTGGCCGACAGGCCGATCCGCTGGGCGGGCCGCAGCGGGAACTCGCCGGCCTCGGCGCCCGCGCCTCGCAGCACCTCCAGTCGCTCCAGCGAGAGCGCCAGGTGCGCGCCGCGCTTGCCGCCCGCCAGCGCGTGCACCTCGTCGACAATGACCGTCTGCACGCTGCGCAGGCCGTGCCGCGCCTGCGAGGTGAGCATGAGGAACAGCGACTCGGGCGTGGTGATCAGAATGTCCGGCGGCTTGCTGGCCAGCTTGCGGCGCTCGTCGGCGGCTGTGTCACCCGTCCGCACCGCGACCCGGATGTCCGGTTCGGGCAGCCCGAGGCGCCGGGCGGCGTGGGACACCCCGGTGAGCGGCGACTGCAGGTTGCGCTCGACATCCACCGCAAGTGCCTTCAGCGGGGATATGTACAGCACCCGGCAGCGACGCTTGGGGTCGGCCGGAACCGGCTCGCTGGCCAGCCGGTCGATCGCCCACAAGAACGCGGCCAGCGTCTTGCCCGAGCCGGTCGGCGCGATGACCAGGGTGTGCTCACCCCGGCCGATGGCCTCCCAGGCCTGCGCCTGAGCAGGGGTCGGCTCGGCGAACGCCGAATCGAACCATGCCCTCGTCGCCGCGCTGAAGCCGGCGAGCCCGGAACTCTGCGAGCCAGCCATGACTCCATCCTGCCCGCTGCCGCTGACACTCAGGTACGCCCGCCGCGGAGTGCTGGACGCCGGAGGGCCGGCGGTCATTGACAGCATGTTCCCGCCGCACGAAGCTTGGCGGCACATGATCCTGCCGAGGAGGTTTGGGCACATGCCGTGGCAACTGACCGGTACCTACCTGGAGTCGTGCTCGTGTGACGCGATCTGTCCCTGCACGTGGTCGGCGCTGACCGCCAGGGCCACGCTTGACCGCTGCCGGGCGCTGCTCGCCTACCACGTCGACGCCGGCGCGATAGACGGCACCGACGTCAGCGGGCTCAGCTTCGCGCTGTTCCTCGACACGCCGCCGATCATGGCCGAGGGCAACTGGCGGGTCGGCGTGTTCCTCGATGACGCCGCCTCCGATGCCCAGGCCGAGCAGCTGGGCGCCGTGCTGGCGGGCCAGCGCGGCGGGCCGCCTGCGATGCTCGGCCCGCTCATCGGCGAACTGCTCGGCATCGAGCGCGTCCCGATCGAGTTCACCGAAGACGGCCGCCGCCATCGCGTCCGGGTCGGTGGCGCGGGCGAGATCGAGGTGGCCGATTTCGCGGTGGGCGAGGGCCAGGATCCGGTCAGGCTCGAGAACGTCTTCCATCCCTCGAACACCACCCTGACGGTCGCCCCGGCCACGACAGCGACGCTGTCCACGTTCGGGATCGAGTGGGGCCGCTCGGGGGAGAGCGGATTCACCGCGCCGTTCTCCTGGTCCGGATGAGCGATCCGCCGCCGCAGCCGGCCGGCCCGCCGCTGCAGTGGCTAGCCAGGACGCAGACGTCGGCACTGCTCTTCCTGGCGGCGGCGGCCTGGTCGGCGACGCTCGTGCTCGCCCGCGGGATGGCCGGCCTGACCGGCACCATGGGCATCGGCGTCGGTGCCTTCGTCGCGGTGTGGACGCTCATGATGGCGGCGATGATGCTGCCGTCCGTGGCCCCGCTTGCCTCGCTGTATGCCAGGTCGGTCAGCGGCAGCCTGACCAGTCGGCTCAGCGCGCTGGGCCTCGGTTACCTGCTGGTCTGGGCGGTGGCGGGCGTGCCGGCCTACGGCCTGGCCTGGCTGACGAGCTGGCTGGACAGCCACCACCCGGCAGCCGCGCACGGGCTCGCGATCGCGGTCTTTGCCGCCTGCGGTGTCTACCAGCTCACCGGTGCCAAGGACCGCTGCCTGGCCCACTGCCGGTCACCGCTGGGGCTGCTGCTGCGGTACGGCTCATTCCGTGGCAGGACCCGGGACCTGCGCGTCGGCGCCCACCACGGCGCCTACTGCCTGGGCTGCTGCTGGGCCCTCATGCTGGTGCTGATCGCGGTCGGCGTCATGAACATCGTCGCGATGGTCGCGCTGGCGGTCGTCATCCTGGTGGAGAAGGTCTCGACCCGCGGTGAGCTGATAGCCCGGCTCGCCGGGTTCGCTGTGCTCGGTCTTGCGGTCGCGACGATCTGGCTGCCCTGGCTCGCTCCTGGCCTGCAGGCGGCCCACCCGATGATGATGGGCGCCTGACCGAACGCCACCCAGGTAGCCTCGACGTGAGTGTGCTGGTCAATCGGCGGGAGCTGCGGTGCTTACCGAGATTTGCGACAAGCTCGGACTGGACGTCCCGATCTTTGGCTTCAGTCACTGCCGCGATGTCGTCGCGGCCGTGACAAACGCCGGCGGCCTTGGCGTGCTCGGCGTGACCGCGCACAGTCCGGCCAGGCTGGAGATCGATCTGGCCTGGATCGACGAGCAGGTCGGCGACAAGCCGTACGGTGTCGACCTGCTGCTGCCAGCCAGCTTTGTCAAGGTCGGCCGCCCGGCAGCCGCGGCGGCGCACGCGAGCCCGCCAATCCCGCCCGAGCACCAGGCCTTCATGGCTGATCTGCTGAGCCGATATGACGTACCCCCGCTGCCGGAACACCTGACTGGCCGCGGCGGGGCGCTGAGCGTCTCGTTCGATGACGCCGTTGCGCTGCTCGACGTGGCGTTCCTGCACCCCATCAGGCTCGTCGCCAGCGCGCTCGGGCCACCGCCCGCCGAGCTCACCGAGCAGGCCCATGCTCGTGGAGTCGTCGTCGCCGCGCTGGTGGGGACCGTGGAGCACGCCCGGCGTCAGCAGGCGGCGGGCGTCGACCTGATTGTTGCCCAGGGCACCGAGGCTGGCGGCCACACCGGCACCGTCGCCACCATGGTGCTCGTTCCGGAAGTGGTCCGTGCCGTGTCGCCGACCCCCGTACTGGCGGCCGGCGGCATCGTTACCGGAGCGCAGCTGGCAGCTGCCGTAGCGCTGGGCGCGCAGGGTGCCTGGTGCGGCTCGGTCTGGCTCACCACGAGGGAGGCCGAGACCGATCCGGCAGTGCAGCGAAAAATGCTGGCGGCTTCGTCCAGCGACACGGTGCGATCGCGATCACTGACCGGCAAGCCCGCCCGGATGCTGCGCAGCGCATGGACCGACGAATGGGAGAGCTCCGCCGCGCCGACTGCCTTGCCGATGCCATTGCAGACCATGCTCACCGCGAGCGCGCAGCAGCGCATCACGCGTTCCTCGGCGCGCGATGGCAGCGGCGCGCAGCAGCTCGCCACGTACTTTGTCGGGCAGGGAGTCGGGCTGCTTGACCGCATCCGGCCGGCCAAGGAGGTCATCGCCGACATGATCGCCGAGTACCTTGAGGTGGCCGGCCGCTTCGCCGCGCAGCTCAGCGACTGATTGCGCAGTCATGCTCGCCGCGCGGGATGCCAGACCTGCACGGTGACAGTGGCCGACCGGCGGACTCGTGTGCCCGCTCGCGGCGACTGATCGACCACGAGTCCCTCCACTGGCCGCGGATCCTTCGTCAGCTGGACGACCTCGCCTCGCAGGCCGGTCATGGTGAGGAAGCGGCGCGCGGCGCCGACGAACAGACCGCGGACTTCCGGCACGGCGACGTGCCGCGCCAGAGCCGGATGCGGGGCCAGCCAGTCGGCGATCGCACCGAGGACTTCCACCACCGCCCCCAAGTCCATGACACCGCGGCCCCCCGAGCCCGGCGCCCATGTCCAGCTGCCTTCCGATGGCACCGAGACGGGCGCCATGAGCCCCGTTCCTGGTCGCAGGAGGCCGATCTCGGTGTCGTATCGGTGCCGCGCAACGGGATCGGTGAGGGTCCGCCGCGCGACCTCGAGCGCGGCGCGCGCCCGGTCGACGACGGCCACCGCCTTGGACGGAGCGCCGGCGATCATGCTGGGTGCCAGGACGCTGGCCTTGGCGTCGTAGCTCTGCTGGATCTCATCCGCGGACGCGCCAGGCAAGACACCCAGGATGTCGTAGTAGCTGAGCCGATCGGCCATTGTCGGGTCCTGCTCATAAGGATGCGCCCATTATGGCCCGGGCCAGGCGGCCAATAGAGCTCGCGGCGCCACCCGCTGCGGCGCGATGTCAGCCGATCCGGCCTGACCCAGGGCTGCCGGCGGCCGTCAGCGGCTGGCCAGCGCCCGGCGGTAGCGGTCGATGACGAGGCCGGCCAGGGCCGGATGTCCGCCGAGCGGCGCGGTCACCCAGTCGGCGCCGCTGTCAGCGAGCTGGTCGGAGAACCGGCCGGGCGCGAGCAGGTAGCTCGCCACGGCGACTGGCTTTCCAGTCCGCTCGTGCAACTCCGCCACGGCGGCCGGCACGCTCGGTGCCGCAGCGCTCGCAAACGCCGCGACCACCGGCACGCCGAGCCGGCCGGAGAGCAGGTCCGCCTGCTGGCGAACGTCGGCCGCGGCGAGCGGGTCGGACGAGCCGGCGGCGGCGAGGACGACTGGGGTTCCGCCGGGAACCCCGGCCTCCGCGAGTCGGGCCGTGAGCGCGGTCAGCAGGAGTTCATCGGGTCCTAGCGGTCCGGCTACCCGCACGCCTGCGACGTCAGCGGCACCGCTGATGTCGGCCGACAGGTGATAACCCGAGGACAGCAGGAGCGGCACGATGACGGTGTTCGACCCGGCGGCGGTGAGCTCGGCCGGCAGCGACGGCTCCGCGTGGCCGAGGAACGCGACCCGCACGTCGAGCACCGGCGCGAGCCGCCTGACCTGCCTCGCGAGAGCGCGGACCACGTCCTCGGCCGCCGGGTCGCGGCTGCCGTGCGCGACCGCGAGCAGCGCGGGCGAGCTCATGCCGTCGCCGCCAGGTCGGTGGCCGCCCCGGCCGAGTTTGGCTCGGCCGAGTTCGGCTCGGCCGCGACCGGGCCGGCCGTCGTCCGCGGAGGCGCGGCACCCGCGCAAGCAAGCAGCCGCTCCCGCAGCCGGACCACCTCGCCGAC
>JBOHCP010000410.1:0-5249 GCA_050698875.1 Streptosporangiaceae bacterium
CACCAGACCCGAGGTCGGCCGGGACAGCGCCGGCAGGCGGGCCGACCGCCGCCGGGCCGACCGCCGCGGGTCTGGTCGAGGTCACGACGAGCCGGACTTGACCTGGGCCGCTACCGTCTGCAGCAACTGGACGATGCGCGGGCCCCAGCGCGAGGCAATGTCCGCGTTCAGGGCGATGACGTGCTTGTCCTCCACCGCCGTCAGCGCCGACCAGCCGGGCCGGGCAGCTACCGCCGTCGCGTCCTGGCCGCCGTTGCTACCGGTGTCAGACAGCAGGATGTAGTCAGGGTTGGCCTTGAGGATGAACTCCGGCGACAGCTCCGGGTAGCCGCCGGCGGCGGCGGCGCCCGTCGCGGCGTCCGCGATGCTCTTCATGCCGAGCAGGGCGAGCAGGCTGCCGATGAAGGTCGAGTCGGTCACTGAGTAGTACGGGTTGGCGCCGAGCTCGTAGTAATACGTCAGGGGCGCCGTGTGCTTCGGCTCGGACGCGATGATCGCCGCCACGTCCGTCCGGATCTTCTGATCCTCCGTCCGCGCCTGCGCGCCGTGACCGGTCGCCGCGCCCAACTCGGTGAACTCTGCGTAGACGCCGGGCAAGTTGGTCGCGGCGGGCAGGTCGAGCACCGGGATAGACAGGGCTGTGAGCTTGGCGGTGATGCCGTCGAGGTTGTTGGAGAGAACGACCAGGTCGGGCTTGTAGGCGGCGATCGCTTCGGCGTTGGGCTGATAGCCGGACAGCTTGGTCATCGGGGCTCCCGGCGGATAGTCCGAGAGGCTGTCAACTGCCTTGACCTGGCTCCCCGCGCCGATCGCGTAGAGCATCTCGGTCGCGGTCGCGGCCAGCGACACGATGGCGTCCGGTCGCGAGGCCAGGTGGACCTTGCCTGCTGCGGTCGTGACGGTGACGGGGTATCCAGCGCCGGCTGAGCGGCCGCCGGTCGAGCCGCTCTGGCTCGCGGGGGAACTACTGCAGGCCGCGCACGCGGCCGCGATGACTGCGGCGGCCACTACGGCCGACCGCGCACGGGTGAGAGCCCGCATGATCATCCTCCGGGATAGGGGAGGACGAAGTGCGCTTCGCTGCGACGCCGACCGGGCATCGAACGAGCCGCCCTTCCTCCGAGGACAGGTCGTCGGCACAGGCCAGGCGTCCGGGCTCGTCCTCCGCCGGAGGCATCACCGTTGCGGGACAGCGCCGGGATCCCACCGGCTTCGCTGCGCACTGCACCGCCCAGGATGCAAAATCCCCCTGGGCTGCCGGCAGCCTATCGCAGCGAGCCGGCCGCGTGGGCACAACGGGTAATCACACCCCGAGGCAAGCGCTGCGGGGACTCCGGCGGGTCGTCCCCGGAGTTCCGGGGCTCTGCGGCCAGGCATGCGTCGCCTGGGGCGGACGACAGCGAGGGCGGGGGGTTTCGGGGGTCTTGCGGCCGACGTGCGCCGCGGGGTCGGCCGGCGTCGCCTGGCGCGAGCACCGGGCGGGGGTTCCGGGGGTCGTCCCGCGGGCAAGCACTGCGCGGGGGTTCCGGGGGTCGTCCCCCGGGCAAACGCTGCGCGGGCCCCTCCATCCCATACCTGGAGGGGCCTGCACATGATTCTTGCGCCGTCTGCCCGGCTTAGCTCGCAGCGACACGCCGGCCGGGAGGGGACGAGCGGGCGCCGACGGCAACGAGCCCATTCCCTCATCGCCTCCGTTCACGTATCGCGATCGGCCTGTAACGCAATGTGCAGTGCTTCCGATAGTCAAGAAACGGCGGGCGGCGCGAGTACCCCCGAGTTCACGCCGCCCGCCAACTGTTTCAGCGCCGCGCCGCGCTGCACCAGCGCGGCCGCAGCCGGTAGCGTTTGGTTATGAGCGAGACAACAATTCCGGCCGGCTGGCCGCCGTTCGCGCCGTTCGGGCGCATGCTCACCGCCATGGTCACGCCCATGGACGCCAGCGGGGCGGTCGACTACCCCGCCGCCGCCAGGCTCGCCGAGTTTCTGGTCACCGAGATGCGGAACGACGGACTCGTGATCAGCGGCACCACTGGTGAGTCGCCGACCACCTCGGACGCGGAGAAAGCCCGGCTGCTCACGACGGTCCTGGAGGCGGTCGGCGATCGCGCCACCGTGATCGCGGGCGTGGGCACCAACGACACTGCGCACAGCTGCGAGCTGGCGCGCGCCGCCGAGGCGGCCGGGGCACACGGCCTGCTGGTCGTCACGCCCTATTACAACAAGCCACCGCAAAGTGGTCTGGTAGCGCATTTCACTCGGGTTGCGGACGCTACCGGGCTGCCGAACCTGCTGTACGACATCCCGGGCCGGACCGGCACGCCGATCGCGGTCGAGACGCTGATCCAGCTTGCCGAGCACCCGCGCATCGTCGCGGTCAAGGACGCCAAGGGCGACTTCGCGGCGGCCTCGCGCGTCATGGTCAGCACGTCGCTTGCCTTCTACTGCGGCGAGGACATGCTCAACCTGCCGTGGCTGTCGCTCGGCGCGGCGGGGTTCGTCAGCGTCGTGGGGCACGTGGTCGGCGACCGGCTGCACGACATGATCGACGCCTACCTCGCGGGCCGGGCGGCCCATGCGCTCCGCATCCACCGCGAGCTGCTGCCCGTGTACACCGGCCTGTTCCGGTCCCAGGGTGTGATCATGACCAAGGCCGCCCTCGGTCTGCTCGGCCTGCCCGGCGGCACGGTCCGGGCGCCGCTGCCAGACGCGACCGAGGCGGAGCTCGACCGGCTGCGCACCGACCTCGTCGCGGGCGGCGTGAAGCTCACGTGAGCCATCCGCACCCCGAGCTGGGGCCCCCGCCTCCGCTGGCGCCCGGCGGCTTGCGCATCGTCCCGCTCGGCGGCCTCGGCGAGATCGGCCGGAACATGACGGTCTTCGAGCACGACGGTCGCATGCTCGTGGTGGACTGCGGCGTCCTGTTCCCGGACCAGGACCAGCCGGGCGTAGACCTGATCCTGCCGGACTTCTCCAGCCTCGATGGCCGGATGGACCAGATCGACGCGCTGGTCCTGACGCACGCCCACGAGGATCACATCGGCGGCGTGCCGTACCTGCTGCGGCAGCGAGCCGATATTCCGGTCGTTGGGTCGCGGCTCACGCTCGCGCTGGTGCGCAGCAAACTCGTCGAGCACCGGCTCACCCCGATCGATCTCGAGGTCGAGGCGGGCGCACGCCGATCCTTCGGCCCGTGGCAGCTGGAGTTCCTCGCGGTCAACCACTCCATCCCGGACGCGCTCGCGGTCGCGATTAGGACCCCGGCCGGCCTGGTGCTGCACACCGGTGACTTCAAGATGGACCAGCTGCCGCTCGACGGGCGGCTGACCGACCTCGGCGGCTTCGCCCGGCTCGGCGCCGACGGCGTGGACCTGCTGCTCGCCGACTCGACCAACGCCGAGGTGCCCGGCGTGGTGATTTCCGAGCGGGCGATCGGGCCGGTGCTGTCGGACGTGTTCGCCGCCGCCGAGCAGCGCATCATCGTGTCCTGCTTCGCGAGCCACGTGCACCGGGTGCAGCAGGTCATGGACGCAGCGGCCGAGCACGGCCGCAAGGTGGCGCTCGTCGGCCGGTCCATGGTGCGAAACATGGGGGTGGCGCGCGACCTCGGCTACCTCAAGGTGCCCTCGGTGCACGGCGGCCTGCTCGTCGACCTCAAGGAGGCCGAGGAGATGCCACCGGACCAGATCGTGCTGATCTCGACCGGCTCCCAGGGCGAGCCGATGTCGGCGCTGTCGCGGATGGCGGGGCGGGATCACCCGATCCGCATCGCCCGGGGCGACACCGTGATCCTGGCGTCATCGCTGGTGCCGGGCAACGAGTCCGCCGTGTCGCGGATCATCAACGACCTGACCCGGCTCGGTGCTCGTGTCGTGCACAAGGGCAACGCGCTCGTGCACGTCTCCGGCCACGCCCCGGCGGGTGAGCTGCTGTACGTCCTGAACCTGGTCCGGCCGAGCAACTTCATTCCGGTGCACGGCGAGTGGCGGCACCTCAAGGCGCACGCCGACCTGGCGGCGCTCACCGGGGTGCCCGAGGCGAACATCGTGATCGCCGAGGACGGCGTCACGGTGGACCTCCTCGACGGTCAGATCTCGGTGTCGGGCAAGGTGCCGTGCGGGTACGTGTACGTAGATGGGCTGTCGGTCGGCGAGATCACCGAGACGTCGCTGAAGGACCGGCGGATACTCGGCGACGAGGGGTTCATCTCCGTGGTCGTGGTGGTCGACTCGACCAGCGGCAAGCTGGTGGCCGGCCCCGAGATCCACGCCCGCGGCGCCGGGATCGACGATGCCGGGCTGGCGGCAGTCCGGCCGCTGGTGGAAGAGGCGCTGGCGGGCGCGGCTCGGGAGGGCGTCAACGAGATTCATCAGCTCCGGCAGCTGGTGCGACGGACGGTCGGCCGGTGGGTGAGCGACAACTACCGGCGACGGCCGATGATCATTCCGGTCGTGGTGGAGACCTGACCCCCCGGCGGTCGCGCGGTCCCTGCGAGTGGGGCGCGCCGGCCTGTCGGGGTGCAGGTCCCTCCAGTCCTGGCCGATGTTCGTAACTAGCCCTCTTTGCGCTGGTCACAGACCTATCCTGGGCGCCAGTGCCGAGCAATGAGGGACGAGGCCGATTCCGCCGTGCCAGCTAGTCATCCGGACGACCCGGGTTACCGCCGCTCGGGCCGTCACGGCTCGGCGCACCGGCGCCACCGGCCTGACCGTCAGCCCGTTGCCAACGAACCAGACCCACGCAACTCGGACTCCCGCCCCGCGGACCCTCGAGGCGAGGGCTGGCGTGGCCGGGATCCGCGCGGCGAGGATCTGCGGCGGGACCCGCGCGGCGAGGATCTGCGGCGGGACCCGCGCGGCGAGGATCCGCGCGGCGAGGATCCGCGCTGGCTCGATCAGGAGGGCCAGGAAAGCTGGGAGCCGTGGTACTCCGAGCCAGACTCGCGGCCGTCACGCTACCGGGAGCCGGGGTACGGCGAGCCGGGGGTACCGCGAGCCGGGGTACCGCGCGAGCCGGGGTACCGCGAGCCGGGGTACCGCGAGCCGGGGTACCCCGACGATGCTTACACCGATCCTGGCCGCTTCCGCGACTACCCTGAGCCCGATGACCGCGGCGACGGACACTCCGAACGCGGCAGCCGGGAACCGGGTTACCGCCCGCCTGGCGGCTCCGAGCAGCACCCCCGCGACGCCGACGACTCCCGGCCCGGCTATCAGGAACAGTGGTACGGGGACGGCCACGCGGCCCAGTGG
>JBOHCP010000411.1:0-5224 GCA_050698875.1 Streptosporangiaceae bacterium
GCCCGCGACCACGCCGCCTATGGTGACGGCGGTGGTGAGCAGCAGGAACACCTTGACCGTTTCGAAGGCCATCGGCACGGCCAGGCCCACCGTGGACACGAAGAAGATCCCCGCCCACAGCCAGGTCGCGCCCTGGAAGAACCGGTGCAGTCCCGGGTGATGGGACGACGGCTGACGGAGCGCGACGACCTCGGCGGCTAGCTGGGCGACCAGTGGCTTGCGGGTCGGCGCGGTCCGCGCGAACAGCACGCACAGGCCCAGGTTGGCCAGCGGGAACTGGAGCAGGAAGAACAGCACGCTGCCGGTGACGATGACCACAGCCGTCTGCAGGGTGAGCACCAGGGCCGAGATGGCGAGCAGGCCGGGCACGGTCCGCGTCAGCACCTTGCGCACCACCGCCGTCAGCCACACCACGGCGGTCGCCGTGAGCATGGCGGCGCTCTGCCCGCCGAGCGCCATGCCGGCGATATATCCGGCAGCCGGCAAGCCGAGCGACTCAGCCAGACTCAGCCCGACGGATAGCACGAGCCGCCGCAGGCTCGGCAGCTCTAGCTGCCCGTCGTCCGACGGGGCGCCGGCCGGCCGGGGAACCGGGGGCTTTCGGTCATCCAGCGAGGCAGCCACGGTCGCGGGGGCGCGCCAGATCATGTTCCTACCTTCGCCCGGCCTGACCGGAATCGTCGTGTCTGTGACCAAGGCCACCGCGTTGTGGTCCAGTCCTGACACCCAGCACACGACGCGAACCTGGACGGCTGCTGAGCAGTGTCCGAAGCCGGGCTCAGCACTTGCCTTCGACCGCATCCGGCTGTGCCACTCGAAGCACTCCGGCCGCGCTTACTCAGATGCCTCCGGCCGTGCTCACTCAAACGCCCCCGGCCGTGCTAACTAACTCAAACGCCCCCGGCCGTGCTCACTCGAACGCCTCCGGCCGTGCTTACTCGAACGCCTCCGGCGGGGGGCAGGCGCAGACCAGGTTGCGGTCGCCGTACGCCTGGTCGATGCGGCGCACCGGCGGCCAGTACTTGGCCCGCCGGTCGCCGCCCGCCGGGTAGGCGGCGGTCTCCCGGTCGTAGCAGTGCTTCCAGTCCCCGCTGATGAGCATGCTGGCAGTGTGCGGCGCGTTGCGCAGCGGGTTGTCGGCCCCGTCCCACTCGCCGGACTCCACCAGCGCGATCTCGTGCCTGATTGAGATCATGGCAGCGCAGAATCGGTCGAGCTCGGCGAGGTCCTCGCTCTCGGTCGGCTCGACCATGAGGGTGCCCGCGACGGGGAATGACATCGTCGGCGCGTGGAAGCCGTAGTCGATGAGCCGCTTGGCCACGTCCTCCGCGGTGATACCGGTCCGCGCGGTGATCGGCCGCAAATCCAGGATGCACTCGTGCGCGACCAGCCCGCCCCGGCCCGCGTACAGCACCGGGAAGTGCTCGCGGAGGCGCCGCGCCACGTAGTTCGCGGCCAGGATCGCGACCCCGGTGGCCCGGCGCAGCCCGTCGGCGCCCATCATGCGCACGTACGCCCAGGAGATCGGCAGGATGCCCGCCGAGCCGTAAGGCGCCGCCGCCACCGGACCGCCGCCCCCGCTACCGTCGGGGAGCGCTGCGCCGCCCGCGAAGACGGGCGGCGGCAGGAACGGCGCGAGGTGCGCGCGGGCCGCCACCGGCCCGACGCCCGGACCGCCGCCGCCGTGCGGGATGCAGAAGGTCTTGTGCAGGTTCAGGTGCGAGACGTCCGCGCCGAACCGGCCTGGCCGGGCGAGCCCGACGAGCGCGTTCAGGTTCGCGCCGTCCACGTACACCTGGCCGCCCGCGTCGTGCACGAGCGCGCACACCTCGCCGATCGTCTCCTCGAACACGCCGTTCGTCGACGGGTAGGTGACCATGATCGCCGCCACCGACGAGCCGTGCTGAGCCAGCCTGGCGCGCAGGTCCCCGATGTCCACGGCGCCGTCCGAGCCGCACTTGACCACGACCACGGCCAGCCCCGCCAGCACGGCGCTCGCCGCGTTGGTGCCGTGCGCGGATTCCGGGATGAGGCACACGGTCCGGTCCGGCTGGCCCTGCGACCGGTGATAGCCGCGGATCGCCAGCAGCCCGGCCAGCTCGCCCTGCGAGCCAGCGTTCGGCTGCAGGCTGATCGCGTCGTACCCGGTGATCTCCAGCAGCGCGGCCGACAGCTCGTCGATCAGCCGCCGGTACCCGATCACCTGCCCGGCCGGCGCGAACGGGTGCAGCCCCGCGAATTCCGGCCAGCTGATGGCCTCCATCTCGGCGGCCGCGTTGAGCTTCATGGTGCACGAGCCGAGCGGGATCATCGACCGGTCGAGGGCGACGTCCCGGTCCGCCAGGGTTCGCAGGTACCGCAGCATGGCGGTCTCGCTGCGGTACCGGTGAAAGACCTCATGACCGAGGAACGGGCTCGTTCGGATCAGCCTCGCTGGCAGCGACCCGGCCGCCGGGGGCAGGCCGGTGACCGGCCGGCCGGCGAGCGCGCTGGCGACGGCTGCGACCTGGTCGGCGGTCGTCGTCTCGTCACAGGCAACCTGCACCACATCGGGACCGGCGACGTAGACGTTGAAGCCCGCGGCGGCCGCGCGGGCCGCGGCGGCCTTGGCCTGCCCCGGCAGGCTGACCGCGACGGTGTCGAAGAAGTCCTCCGACCCCGTTCCGTACCCAAGATCCTGCATCACGGCGGCAAGCGCCGCGGCCTGCGCGTGCACCCGCCGGGCAATCTCGGTGAGGCCGTCGGGACCGTGATAGGCCGCGTACATGGCGGCGATGACGGCGAGCAGCACCTGGGCCGTGCAGATGTTGCTGGTCGCCTTTTCCCGCCGGATGTGCTGCTCGCGAGCCTGCAGGGCGAGCCGGTAGGCCCGATGCCCGTCGGCGTCCACCGACACCCCGACGAGGCGGCCGGGCAGCTGGCGCTTGAGCGGGTCGGTCACGCAGATGTAGCCGGCGTGCGGGCCGCCGTACCCCATCGGCACGCCGAACCGCTGCGTGGTTCCCACGGCGATGTCGGCGCCGAGCTCACCAGGCGGGGTCAGCACCGTCATAGCCAGCAGGTCCGCGGCTACCACGGCGAGCGCGCCGGCCTCGTGTGCGGCTGCGATCGCCGGGGCCAGGTCGCGCACCGCGCCGCTGGCGCCCGGATACTGCAGCAGCACGCCGAACAGCTCGCCAGCGGGCTGCGCCTGGATCAGCTCCTGGGTGACCGGGCCGGTGACCAGCTCGATGCCGAGCGGCTCGGCCCTGGTGGCGAGGACGGCCAGCGTCTGCGGCAGGCAGTCGGCGTCGGCCAGGAACACGCGGCCGCGGCCGCGCGCCCGCCTGGCCAGCGTCATCGCCTCCGCCGCCGCGGTGGCTTCGTCCAGCATCGACGCGCCGGCCACCGGCAGGCCGGTCAGGTCCTCCACCATGGTCTGGAAGGTCAGCAGGGCCTCCAGGCGTCCCTGCGAGATCTCCGGCTGATACGGCGTGTAGGCGGTGTACCAGGCGGGGTTCTCCAGCACGTTCCTGCGGATGACGGCGGGCGTGTGCGTGCCGTAGTAACCCAGCCCAATCATCGCCGTGACGACCGTGTTCTGGCTGGCCAGCCGCCGCAGCTCGGCCAGCGCCGCGTCCTCGGTCAGCGGCTCGGGCAGCCTGAGCCGGGCGTCGGAACGCAATCCGGCGGGCAGCGCCGCGTTCGTCAGCTCGTCCAGCGACGAGTAGCCGACGGCCTCGAGCATGCGAGCCTGATCGGCGGCTGCGGGACCAATGTGACGCTGAGCGAATTCCATGGGAGCCTCCCCGGGCGGGCCTGGCCCGCTGCCGTCTGGGTACGAACTCCCCCTCTGTCGACCGCACCCGCGGGCTCCAGAGACGCGCACACCGCCCGGTCCTGGCTGCCTGAGAGGTTCCGGGGAGGTTGCCCCTTCGGCGCTCCGCGCTGGCTGCGCGAAGACTCTCCCGGCCGGTGTGTTCCAGCGGCCCGAGCCTACCCGACCTGGTCCAGCTTCCTAGACGGAGTCCCAGCGGAAGGCGCGCACCGAGATGAGCGTCAGCACTGCCGCAAGGCCGAGCAGGATGCCGATAGCGGGCAGCGCTGCCGTGGCACCCTCGCCCCGAGCCATGACGTTCTGCATGCCCGTCACCAGGTAGCGCAGCGGCATCGCATACGAGACGTCCCTGATCCAGGCCGGTGCGAAGTCGAGCGGCACGAACGCGCCGCCGAGAAACGCCATCGGCAGGATGATCACGTTCGCGATGGCCGTGGCGGCCTGCTGGCTGGTGGTGAACGAGCCGACCAGCAGGCCGATGGACATGAAGGCCAGCGTGCCGCACAGCACCACAGGGATGGACATCCACCAGTCGGCGGACAGCCGGAGACCGAAGTACGGCAGCGTCGCGATCGCCAGGAAAACCGCCAGCTGGACGAGCGCCAGGACGAGGCTGAGGCCAACCCTTGCGAGGACGACCGAGCCCACGCTGACCGGAGCCAGCCGCAGCCGGCGCAGCAGCTTGGTCTGCCGCCAGCTCACCAGCGTGATCGCGGCGCCGAACGCGCCGCCCGAGGCGATCGCCCAGCCGAGCAGGCCAGGAGCGAGGTACTGGATCGGCTTCAGCGACTTGTCCTCAACCTGACTGGCTGTCAGCCGGTAGCCGCCGGTGCGTCCGGCCGCGGCGCCGTCGGCCTGCTGCACGATCGAGCCGAACACGGCCTGCACGATGCCGGCCGTCGTCTGGTCGGCGATCGAGTAGTGCACCACCAGGGTGCGGCCCTGCTGCTGCACCGCGGCGTCGTCGCTGCCCTTGCGGATGGCGTCGAGCGAGGCAGCCAGGTCGGTCGAGTGCGAGATCGTCATGATCCTGCCGAGCTGCGCCGGTGCCGCCGCCTCTGCCTGGTCAAGCAGGCCCACCCGCCCTACCTCGATCACGCTGACCTTCGGCGCGTCGGTGCTCTTGTAGATCGAGCCGAACAGCACCAGGAACAGCACCGGGATCAGAATGGAGAACACCAGCGCCGCCCGATCCCGGACGAAGCCGACGAACATCGCCCGGGACAGACTGCGCAGTGCTAGCGGGCTGCCCAGCAGCGGGGCGCTGCCTTTCACGCTCGGTACTCCCGTCCGGTCAGGTCGAGGAAGACGTCCTCGAGGGTGGCTCCCTGCACGCGCAGGCCGGTCAGCGCGCTTCGCTCGGCAAGCCCGGCGAGCACCGGCGCGGGCTCGCGCGTCGCGATGGTC
>JBOHCP010000412.1:0-5208 GCA_050698875.1 Streptosporangiaceae bacterium
GCTTTGTCCGCAACTGCCATGATCTTTCGCGAGGCGCAACAAATGATCGGCGGCCGCGCGAAGCAGACGGGTGTGCCAGGACGTCAGCAAGGTCTTAGCCAGCGCGGGTATCAAGGTCATTAACGCGCCGCGGTCATCATCGGGAGGTGCGGGGCGGCGGTTGACCGCCCGCGAGCCCTGACCATCGCCAAGGAGCAAGCGCCGCCATGGAGCAGATCAGCCAGCGCCTGCTGAGCTGGGCGTCGATCCTCGACCTCGGCACCCGTCAGCAGGCCGAGCGGACCGCGTTGATGCCGTTCATCTATCCGCACCTGGCACTCATGCCCGACGCGCACCTGGGCAAGGGCGCGACGGTCGGCTCGGTGATCCCGACACTGGGCGCGATCATCCCGGCCGCAGTCGGTGTCGACATCGGGTGCGGAATGCACGCGGTGCGGACGGACCTCACGGCGAGCGCCTTCCGCCATCGCGGCGCTCTCGACAGGCTGCGCGAGCTGATCGAGCGCCGCGTTCCGCTGTCGGCCGGGCGCTACAACAAGCAGATGTTCAGTGACCAGACCCGGCAGCGAGTGACCGACCTGGAGAATCGGGACGGCGCCGACAGCGCCACGGCTATCGCTCCCAACTGGCGCCTCCAGCTCGGCTCGCTGGGATCTGGCAACCACTTCATCGAGGTAAGTCTCGATGAGCTGGACCGTGTCTGGCTCTTCCTCCACAGTGGCTCGCGGGGCGTCGGCAACAAGCTGGCGACGAGGCATATCACGATCGCGCAGCGGCAGTGCGCGCACCGGCGGATCGAGCTGCCCGATCGAGATCTGGCGTATCTCATCGAGGGCGAGCCGGAGTTCGAGCACTACATCCGAGATCTGCGCTGGGCTCAGCACTTTGCGCTGCTGAACCGGCGGGAGATGATGAACCGGGTTGTCGAGTCCGTGCGCGACTGGTACGGCCAGCACGTCGCAGAACTCGACATGATCGAGTGCCACCACAACTACACCGCGCGCGAGCAGCACTACGGCAAGGACGTCTGGCTGTCCCGCAAGGGTGCCATCGACGCTCACGGCGGCGTGCCGGGTCTGGTCCCTGGCTCGATGGGAACCCGGTCATACGTCGTCGTCGGCAAGGGCGACCCGGTCGCCCTGCACTCCTCCCCGCACGGTGCCGGCCGCGAGTACTCGCGATCGGCGGCCCGCAAGCGGTTCACCCGCGCCGAGCTTGACGCAGCGATGACCGGTATCGAGTGGCGGCGGACCGACGCGTTCCTCGATGAGATCCCCGCCGCGTACAAGCCGATTGAGCAGGTGATGCACGACGCCGCCGACCTGATTGAGATCCGGCATACACTCCGGCAGATCGTGAACGTGAAGGGCGACTGACGCCACGGGCTGACCGGTGTATCGCCGCCATGTGGATAGCTAGGGTGTGGATATCGCGGCAACGAGGGGCGTGTCGGATGGACCAGCAGGAACGGCGGCAGTTCGTCTACGACCACCGCACGTGCGTGTTCGGGTACCCGCGCGAGGATCACGGGCCCGCCATGACGATCGTCTACTACGTCCCGGACGGTGACGACGAGCTGCTGATCTCTACGATGGCCGCGCGCGGCAAGGCCAAGGCGGTGGCTCGCGACGGGCGCGTCAGCCTCTGCATCCTGGACGAGCACTGGCCGCCCACCTACCTGCAGGTGTACGGGACGGGTGTGGTTGACCGCGATCCTGAGCTGGCCGCCGACGTGCTCACCAGGGTCGTCGGCCTGATGGCGGGTGAGCAGGTGCCGGAGAGCCGTCGGCCGCAGATCGCGCAGATGGCCCGCGAGGAGCACCGCGTCGTCATCCGGGTCCGCCCTTACGCCACCTTCGAGACTCCGCCGCGGCACGTCTACAACATGGCCGATATCGACACGCTGACGCACTTCACCGGAACGTCGCTGCCCTGGTGACGCCCACCGCGCCGGACGTTATCGCCGCAGTCGCGGCCAGGCTGCGCGCTGCGGGCTGCGTGTTCGCCGAAGACGAAGCCCGGCTGCTCGCGGCGGCTGCCTCGACGCGGGCCGACCTGGACGCGATGGCAGAACGCCGGGCTTCGGGGCTGCCGCTGGAGCACGTCGTCGGCTGGGCGGAGTTCTGCGGGCTGCGGATCGTGGTCGGCCCCGGCGTATTCGTGCCGCGACGCCGTAGCGAACTGCTCGTACGGGAGGCGATCGCGGCCGCGCGCGAGTCCCGGCTGGGCCGTGATCCCGCTCGCGTCATGCGATCGGTGATCATCGACCTGTGCTGCGGCTCGGGCGCGATCGGCGTGGCGGTGGTCGCCGCGCTCGGCGGTGCCGAACTGCACGCCGCCGACATCCAGCCCGCCGCGGTGGCGTGCGCCCGCGAGAACGTGGCCGCCATCGGCGGGCAGGTCTACCTGGGTGACCTCTACGACCCGCTGCCCGCCGCGCTGCGTGGCCGGGTTGATGTGCTGGTCGTGAACGCCCCGTACGTGCCGACCGCCGAGATCGGGCTGATGCCGCCGGAGGCCAGGCTGTATGAGCCGGCCATCGCGCTGGACGGCGGGACCGATGGCGTGGCCATCCACCGTCGGGTCGCCGCCGAGGCTGCGGCGTGGCTGGCTCCGACAGGGCGGCTGCTGATCGAGACGAGCGAGCGTCAGGCTGCGCTGACAGCGGCGGCGATGACGGCGGGCGGCCTCGTCGCGACCGCGACTAGCGACGACGACCTGGCGGCGACGGTGGTCGGCTCGCTGCCCAGGGTGTAAGTCATCGGGTCGCGCGGATCGCGGCTACGTAGATGGCCGCGGGGTTGCCGGGCTGCCAGCCCGGCAGCGGGTCGATGGTATCCACATGGACGAAGCCGTTGCACTCCCAGAATGCGCGGGTCGCCTCGTAGAGACGATAGCCGGAGGACGGCCGCCACGACGCTCACGCCGGCCGCCGCCAGCTGGTCCAGCACGTGGCCGAGAAGCAGCGTGCCGTGCCCGCGGCGGCGACGGGTCGCCTCCACGGCGATCCACAGGATCTCCGCACCTCTCGGTGACTTCCGCGCCGCCACGGCGAAGCCGGCCACAGCGCCCGAATCGGTGAGCACCCAGGCGTCGTGGCTGACGGCGTCTCGCTCAACGCTCGCCGGCACGTCGTCGGTGAAGTAGTCGGGAAGGCCCCGGACGATGGCGACGGCAGCAGGAATATCTCCGGCAGCCAGCGGGCGGACGTCGAGCACGCACGACAGTCTGCCGTGGGAAGCTTGGCGGCGGTAACGCCTGACCTCACGTCGCCGCCATCCTCAGCTCGGCGAACGCTCCCGCCAGCCGAGGCGGAGTCCACAGCGCGTTGAGGCCGCTGGGGTTCGGCAGCACCCACACCAGGGCGCCGCCGCAGGGCAGCGCCTGCGGCCCGACGGTGGCGTCCGGTGGCCCGTACGCGGCCCGGTACGCCGTGACCCCGAGTACGGCGAGGCAGCCAACGCCGAGGCCCGCCGCCAGCTCGGTGAGGGCGGCGCCGCCGGACCGCAGCTCCGCGGTGCCGAGCTCGCCTGCCCGCGCCGTCGCCCGCGCCACGACGTTGGTGATGCCCAGGCCGTACTCCAGCAGCACCGGCTGCTCATCCGGCCGCAGCTGACGCGGCGTGAAGCCGGACTCGTGCAAGGCCGGCCAGAACCTGTTGCCGGGGCGGGCGAAGTGGTATCCGGTGGCGGCCGAATACAAGCTCGGGTTGATCCCGGCGAACAGCACCCGCAGTCCCGGCGCGACCAGGTCGGGGAGTGTCCGGTCGCGAGCAGCGGCCAGATCCGCCGGGGTGGGACGCCCGGACAGGCCGCGCCGACCCGGACCGGCCGGCCCATCCGGACCGGTCGGGATAGCCGGAACGGCCGCGGGGCTCGCTGCCACGGACACCAGCCTACGGGCGGCCTGCGCCGGCTGGCCGACAATAAAGGGGTGATCACCGTGGACCCCGCGGCCTTCGAGCAAATGGTCGGCACGGCGCTGGACTCGCTGCCCGCCGAGTTCGCCGCCCTGATCGAGAACGTGGCTGTCCTCGTGGAGCACGGCCCTGGTCCGCGGGGGCTGCTTGGCCTGTACGAGGGCGTGCCGCTCACCAGGCGGACCACCAGTTACGCGGGCGTGCTGCCGGACCGCATCACGATCTACCAGCGAGCCATCTGCGCGCTGTGCGACACCGAGGCCCAGGTGGTCGAGCAGGTGCGCCGTACCGTGATTCACGAAGTCGGCCACTACTTCGGCATCTCGGACGAGCGCCTGCGCGAGCTGGGCTGGTAGCTGCCGCGAGGTCGGCGCCTAGACGAGCAGGACCGCGCCGAACCCTAGCGCCACTACCGAGCCGACCAGCCACACCGCGGACCAGACGCTGGCCGGAACCTTGGTCGTGCTGAGCAGCTTCTTGGCGTCCCCCGCGCCCGCCCCGTCGGCCCTGATCATCCGTACGCCCGAGGCGAGCATGAACCAGGCGATCAGGTAAGCGGTGACCACCTGGACGCCGACTCTCGCGAATCCCGCGATGAAGAAGAGCAGGATGAAGGCGACGGACACCGTCAGGATCCCGAAGCTCCTGCGCATGCACACCAGGATTCCGAGGAGCGCGACGAGACCGGTCCAGAGCACGGCGACGCTGTGCCCGACACTGATCAGCTCCGCAGCGAGCACGCCAAACGCGCTCGGCCCCAGGTAGCCGATGAAGGTGATCGTGTTGCGGCCGAGCGCGCCGCTAGGCCCGTGGTGCGCGGTCGCCCCGAATGCCTTGCGGCTCAACGTGATTCCGTCGATCTTGTGCCCGAACGACGAGGCGAGCGTCGCGTGCGCGGCCTCATGCGCGATCGTGGTCACATGCTGACTGACCAGCCAGATCCCGGGTGCGACCGCCCCGATCGCCACGATCGCGAGGACGATGGCGGTCGGCCCTGACAGGTGCGGCTGGACCTGTCCGATTCGGGCAAGCGAGGCCGCGAGGGCCGATGCCGTCATCACCCGCTCCGTTCCAGAGACTTACGCGCCGCGTATCTCACCACTAGCATGCGCGACAACGAGCCCGTTCCGGAATTAACGCCACAACTGTCAGGGAACGGGGTTCACTCAACTCAGCCTCCGCCGGTCCGCTGTTGCGCGACACGCCGGTGGGTGCACGACTGAATCGTGAGGGTGCTTGGTTGCTGCAGGCTGCGCGACTAGACTGAGTGATCTAGTCACTCAGATATG
>JBOHCP010000413.1:0-5145 GCA_050698875.1 Streptosporangiaceae bacterium
GCGTGGCTGCGGTCTCGGTCGTGCTCGATCCCGGCCTGGTCGTGCTCGGCGGGGACGTCGGCCTGGCGGGCGGGGGAGAGCTGGCCGGACGCGTTGCGGCCGAGGTCGGCCGGATCAGCCCGGCCCGGCCGACCGTGGTGCCGACGGCGGTCGACGGCGCGCCGGTCTTGCGCGGCGCGATCCTCGCGGCTGTGGATCAGGCCAGGGCCGAGCTGCTCGCCTCGGTCGCCGACCCGGTCTGACGCCGGGCCCGTCCGCCGTGCTCCGCTGATCCGTCAGACCCTGGCCAGCGCGCGGTCAGCCGCCGCCCCGGGGCACAGCTCAGGGCACCCGCCCTTACGCCGCACTCGCGATGTCGTCGTCGGAGCAGCCAGTGCCGGTGAGCGCGCTGTTATCGTGAGCTCGTGACGTCCGCGGCTGCTGGGAAGGCGCTATTGCGGCGCGGCATGCACTTCGGCTCCTACGGCAGTATCGACGACGGTGGCGGCGTGTTCGACAGGCTCTGCCGGGCTGTCGAGACAGCAGAGGAAGCCGGCTTCGACGCGGTGTCGCTACCGGATCACCTGCAGCAGAATGCCGTGGGCGGCGGTCCGAGCTCACCGATGTTCGAGGCCTACACGGCGCTCGGCGCGCTCGCGATGCGGACCACGTCGGTGCGCCTGCTGGCGCTGGTGAGCCCGGTGACGCTGCGCAACCCGGCGCTGCTGGCCAAGGCGGTGACCACGCTCGACGTGCTCTCCGACGGGCGGGCGGTGCTGGGCATCGGCGCCGGCTGGGACGCGTCGGAGCACGAGGCCTACGGGTTCTCGTTTCCCGGTGTCGGGCAGCGCATGGACCGCCTCGGCGAGACGCTGCAGGTTTGCCGCGCGCTGTTCCGGGACGAGCGGGCGTCCGTCGACGGCGCCCACTACGCGGTCCGCGAGGCGCCGAACTCGCCGCGTCCGCTCGCCGGCTCGATCCCGGTCCTGGTAGCTGGCGGCGGGGAGCGCCGCACCCTCGCTCTCGCGGCGCGCTACGGCGATGCGTGCAACGTCGCCGGCGACGCGGCCACGGTGCGCCACAAGTTCGACGTGCTTGAGCAGCACTGCGAGGAGGTCGGTCGCGACCCGGCCGAGGTCACCAAGACGGTGTTCGTGCTGGTGCCCGACGACCTGACCGAGTTCGCGGAGTACCTGAACGCCCTCGCGGGCGCGGGCGCAGACGGCGCCGTCGCACTGTGGTCAACGGATAAGAGCGACATGATCCCGGCGCTCGGCCGGATACTCGCCGACATCTTCCCCAGCTGATCGGCGTCCCTCCTGCGGCCAGCCGCCGCGGCGGTGATCCAACCGCCAGCCTGGGCGATCAGTCCTACAGGGTGCTGACCTGAGGAGGCGACCAGTCCTCGCGCGGGCGCTCGGTCTCCACCTCGAAGCGCAGCCCCAGCCGCTCGGAGACAGAGATGGCCGCGCCCGCGTCGCTCACGCCAAGCTGCCGGGTCATAGTCGAGGGCGCGGCGTCGGCGCCGGGGCGGCGGCTGAGCCCGAACTCGACCGCGTCGTTGCCGACCGCGAAGAAGCCCGGCTACCCAGGAGCCTCGTACGTTGTCCGCAACCCGAGTTGCTCGGAGAAGCGTCGCTCGGCGTCCGGATCCTCGACGTGCAGGATCGGCAGGAGCTTGGTGATCATTCTGTGGAATCTGGGTGCTCGGGCACTGCGGGTGGGTGTTCCAGCCGCCGCGGTGCCGCCAGCTCAGCGTCGCGCCCAGGCGCACGTGACCTGGGGAAACGTTAACCCAGCAGCGAGAAGAACAAGATCACCAGGACGTGTCTTCGGACCTTGCACCTGATTCCACGTAACTGATAGATAAGGCCTGGCACCGATCGTCCGCCCGTCAGCCCCAGATCGCAAGGTCGGCCTCGTTGCCCTCGGGGTCGGCGAGGGTCCACCACTCCGGCGCGTGCGCGTCGCTGACGATGCTCCCGCCGGCGGCCAGCGCAGCCGCGATGCGCGCGTGCACCTGGTCAGGCGGCAAGTAGAGGTCGATGTGGATGCGGTTGCGCTGCGAACGCTCGGCGTCCATCTGCTGGAACCACACCGACGGTCCGCGGCGATGGGCGTCGATCAGGTCCTCGTCGCCGACCTCGGGGTAGCCGAGCACGGCGTGCCAGAACGGGCGCACCCTGGCGATATCGAGCGCGTCGATCGCGATCTGGACGTACTGGACCGCGGCGGGATCGGCGGGCGCTTGCGCCTGCCGTGCCGCCGCGGAGATCTGCCTGGCCATGCTGACATCGCGCTCGGTGAGACCGTCGACGCCAGCCGACCCGGTGAACAGCCGCACGGTCACGCCCTCGGCGCGCAGATCGACGTCGGGATTGTGGTTGGCGGCAGCGGCCAGCTCGCCGATCGCCTGGACCAGGGCCACGCCAGCCTGGAACGAGGCGGTCGCGAAGTATGCGCACGCGAATCCGCCGCCAGAGAGCACCCGCCAGTCCTCGACGCCGCCGGACTCGGAGAACTGCGTGCCAGTCAGGCGCTCGGTCATTGCGTCATTTCCGGGTTGCATTCGGTCATGGCTCCGCAGCCTAGGCGTGATTCCGGACGTTCTCCTTCCGGCTAGGCGGAGACGATGAGATCGGACGCACGTCCCACGGTCCGCTCGCGGTCCTGACGCCACGGCAGACCTCGGCGCGGACGCGGCGCGCGGTCTCGCGGTGTCGCGGCGCGCGGTGTCGCGGCGCGCGGTGTCGCGGTGTCGCGGTGTCGCGGTGCGGCGCTGTCGCGGCGGTCGGCGGCCCGGCATGATGCTGCCTTGTGGCCCCGACTCGCGACGTGCGGAAGACCGCGGTGCGGCTCTCGGACGGACGGGAGCTCATCTACTTCGGCACGACCGCGCGGCCGGGGCGTGACGCGGCTGACCCGCGCGGCCTGCCGCCTGGCCAGACCGACTGCGAGCTGCGCTACGACCCGCTGCTGCGCACCTCCGTGATGTACGCCGCGGGCCGGCAGGACCGCAGCTATCTGCCATCTGCGGCTGACTGCCCGCTCTGTCCGTCCGCGGGCGGCAGGCACACAGAGATACCGGCCAGCGACTACGAGGTCGTGGTGTTCGAGAACCGGTACCCGGCGCTGGCCGAATCGGGCAGACCAGATGGCCAGGCCGGCGAGCCCCTGCCGGTCCGGCCGTCGGCGGGCCGCTGCGAGGTGATCTGTTTCACCAGCGATCACGATGCGTCGTTTGCCGACCTCGCCCCTGACCGGGTGCGCCTCGTGACCGAGGCGCTGATTGACCGGACAGCTGAGCTGAGCGCGCTGCCAAGCGTCGCGCAGGTGTACTGCTTCGAGAACCGCGGCCCTGAGATCGGCGTGACCCAGCCGCACCCGCACGGGCAGATCTACGCCTACCCCTTCGTGACGCCGCGCACCGGCCTGATGCTGCGCTCGGCGCGGGCGTACGCGCGGCGGACCGGCCGGAATCTGTTCGACGACGTGGTCGCGGCCGAGCGCACGGCCGGCACTCGCGTGGTGCGCGCGGGCCGTCACTGGATCTCGTTCGTCCCGAACGCGGCGCGCTGGCCCTATGAGCTGCACTGCTACCCGGTGCGGCGGGTGCCCGACCTCGCGGGCCTGCTGCCCGCGGAGCGGGCGGAACTCGCGGACTTCCAGCTCGATCTGCTCGGCCGGTTCGCCCGGCTGTTCGCGACACCCGCGCCGTACGTGTGGGGCTGGCACCAGGCGCCGGCGCGAGCCGGCCGCAGGGCCTTCGCGCTGCACCTGGAGGTCTTCACGCTCCGGCGCACCGACGACAAGCTCAAGTACCTGGCCGGCTCGGAGTCGGGGATGGACGCGTTCGCCAACGACGTGCTGCCGGAGCAGGCCGCCGCGCGGCTGCGAGAGCTGGGCTGATGGGCGAGCTCGGCGACAACTGGCCGCGAGGTGGGCCGGATGAGGGAACGGGCTGGCGATCGGACGCCGCTGCGCACCGGGCGCGGCCGCCGGGCGGACGGTGCCCGGTGACGGCCTCCGAGGTGGCCGACCGGGCTGCAGCCTCGTACCGGGCGCGCTACGGCGCCGACCCGGACGGCGTCTGGTTCGCGCCCGGCCGGGTCAACCGCATCGGCGAGCACACCGACTACAGCGGCGGGTTCGTGCTGCCCTTCGCGCTTCGATCCGGCGTGGCAGTCGCGGCGGGCCGCGCGCCAGGCGGGGCGATCACCGTCTGGTCGGGCCAGGAGCCCGGCGATCCGCGTGACGCGGCAGTGGACCTGCTCATGCCCGGGCTGGTCAGTGGCTGGCCTGCCTACCCGCTCGGGATGGCGTGGTCGCTACGGGAGGCGGGTCACCGGCCGGGCGGGACGCGGTTCGCGATCGAAGCCGACCTGGCGATGGGCGCGGGGTTGTCCTCGTCGGCGGCGCTGGAGTGCGCCACCGCGCTGGCCCTGTCCGAGCTGCACGGCCTGCGGGTGCCGCGGCCGGAGCTCGCCGCGCTGGCGAGCCGGGCCGAGAATGACTTTGCCGGCGCGCCGACGGGGATCATGGACCAGTCTGCCGCGCTGCTGTGCCGGGCTGGGAGCGCCTTGCTGCTTGACTGCCGCAGCGGGGATACCGAGGAAGTGCCGCTGGATCCCGGCTCGGCAGGCCTGGCGTTGCTGGTCTGCGATACCGGTACCCGGCACGCGCTCACCGACGGCCGGTACGCGCAGCGACGCAGGTCATGCGAGGAAGCGGCGCGGCTGCTCGGCGCCAGCTCGCTGCGAGACGTGACCGACCGCGGGGGCGACGTCGGCCGGCTCGCCGATCCGGAGCTGCGACGGCGGGCGCGTCACGTTATCACCGAGAACCGGCGGGTCCTCGCGACGGCGGCGATGCTCCGCCGCGGCGCGCTCGCCGAGGCTGGCCCGCTGCTGACGCAGTCACACGCATCGCTGCGCGACGACTTCGAGGTGTCCTGGTCGCAGGCCGACGTGGCCGTCCAGGCGGCCCTGTCGGCCGGCGCCGCCGGTGCCCGCATGCTGGGCGGCGGGTTCGGCGGCTCCGTGCTCGTATTGGCGCGCGCCGACGAGGGGAACGAGGTCGAGGCAGCGATCGCGGCGCAGTACGCGCGGCGGCGCTGGCCGGCACCGGCCGTTAGCGTGGCGGTGCCGTCAGACGGCGCGCGACGGC
>JBOHCP010000414.1:0-5141 GCA_050698875.1 Streptosporangiaceae bacterium
CCCGCCGCCGCCTCGGCGGGTCGCTGATCGAGACGCGGGAGCGGACGGTGCGCCGTTTCCAGGAGTTCGCGGAGGGCTGGCCGTGGAGCTGGCGGCCCGATCAGCTTGAGCGGTGGGTGGCTGAGGGCGGCTGGGCCCATTCGACGGTACGCGGCTACCAGGGCGCGGTGGCGTCGTTCTGCGGCTATGTCACGGATCCTCGCTACGGCTGGGTCACCGAGTGCGAGCAGAGGTTCGGGGCCCGGCCGTCGCAGATCTGCCATGAGGACAACGCCGCTGTCCATGTCGCGGACTATGAGGGCAGGCCTGAGCGGCGGCCGCTGTCGCGGCTGGAGTGCCAGTCGCTGTTCGACGCCGCCGATGACCGGGCGCAGCGGCTGGCCGGCTCGGGACGCAAGGGGTGGCTGACGGCGTTCCGGGATGCCACGCTGTTCAAGGTGACCTACGGCTGGGGGCTGCGCTGCCGGGAGGTCACGATGCTGGACCTGGCCGACTTCACCGCTAACCCGGCGGCTGAGCAGCTCGGCGGGCTGGGGGTGTGCCACGTGCGGTTCGGGAAGGCGATGCGCGGGTCGCCGCCGCGCCGCCGCGCGGTTGCCAGCGTGATGCCGTGGGCGGTCGAGGCGCTCGCGGAGTACCTGGCGGAGGTGCGGCCGCGCTTTGAGGGCGCGGAGCCGGCGGCGGTGTGGCCGACCGAGCGCGGCGGCCGGATCTCGGCCCGCTCGGTCGATGACCGGTTCGCGCTCTACCGGTCGGCGGTCGGCCTGCCGGCCGAGCTGTCGGTGCACTGCCTGCGGCATTCTTATGTGTCGCACCTGATTGAGGACGGGGTTGATCCGTTGTTCGTGCAGCAGCAGGTCGGGCACTCGCGGGCGTCGACGACGGCCATCTATACAAAACCTCGGGTATTGCATCAGGCGGGCACAGAAACCGCAGGTCACCAGCAGGGGTGGGGTCAAAGTCGCGGTTCGGGGCTTAGGTGACATGTTTCGGTTCTGTATCATTTGGGTGCTGGGGTTACGACGTGGTGCGCAATAGGCGCGATCACCGCGAAGCCTGGTGAACCCGGCGTGTCGGTCCCCGGATAGCAGGCGGCCGCACAAGATCATGAACCGGTGTCTAACCTCGATTCCCGGGAGCTCGGCTAAGTTAAACTGGTGCCGGTGCTTTCCTCGCATCGCTGACCAGGGCAGATGCCCTGACCTCATCGAGTCTTCCTGAACGAGTGCCAGCGAAGATCCTGGGCCGAAACCGGACAGCGCTGCTGTCGCGGTGTTCGTGACACAGGGGATTCCTTGCAGGCTCCGGCGGTACAAGCGTGCCGGGCTGATTGAGGTCCACTTGCGGCCTGCCGGACAGTTGCTGGCATCCGCCCAGGTCACGGCTGTAGTAGTTGCCCGCCAGGAGGCAACGCCTCAACTGAATTACCGCCCCGGGAATCGAGGCTAATCGGTCATGGGCTCGTGCGGCCTTGAGTCGTTCTGCCTTCATCGGGATCTCCCGTCACCACCTGGGCCGGCTGGTCGCTGAGCTGGCCGGTCCGTGGCAGGCCCGCCGGGAGTCTGGCCTGCGCGCTCGCCGTGGCCGCGACCGGCTGCGCGCAGAAGGCGCCGGCCGTGGCCAGGACCTGGTGTTCACCGGCCGGGTGCTGGTCACGCTGGCGGTGCTGCGGCTGCAGATCCCGCACGCCGCGCTGGCGGTCATGTACGGGGTGCGCCCGGTCCACGGTGACCCGCGCGGTGCGGGAGGTCCGGCCGCTGCTGGCCGGGCGGGGCTATGCCACCCCGGCCGGGCCGCGGCTGAGCACGCTGGCGGACGTGTTCGCCTGCGCCGCCGCGCACGGGGTCCGGCTGCGGCTGGACGGCAGCGAGATCCAGGTCCGCCGCCCCCCGGCGCGCCGGCCCGGCCGGCGGGCGTTCGTGTCCGGAGAAGAAGAAGCAGCACACCGTCACGTTCACCAAGGTCTGCGACGAGCGCGGGCGCACCCTGGCCGGCGTGAGGTTCCGGCCCGGGCGGATGCAGGACCAGACCGCGCTGCAGACCGACGGCATCGATGACCTGCTGGAGCAGTTCCCCCGCGTCGGGTGCGAGATGGACGCCGGGTACCGGGGGCTATGCCGCGATCACCCCCGGCCAGGTCGGCGTCCCGCCGGAGAGGCCCGGCCAGGACGCGGACCCGGAGGTGATGGCAGCCTGGGGGCAGGCCCGCCACGCCAGTCCCCGGCGCGGATCTGCGTGGGGCACGCCGTCGCCGGCAGCAAGTGCTGGCGGCCGCTGCAGCGCTGGCCCGGGCGGCGCGAGGACCTGCCCGAGACGGTCCGGGCGATCGGCTCGCTGGTGTCCGGCCGCGCCGCCGCCTGGTAACCGGCTGTTATCCGCCGGACGCACGAAGACCCCAGGCGAGGGCGCCCCGAACCTAATTGGAGCACCCCGGTCGTTAGAGTCCGAGGAGCGGGAGGGCGTCGAGGCCGGTGTGGTCCCAGCCGAAGTCGCGGCGTGCGGCGGCGTGGTTGGTGAGCCCGGCGCGGTTGAGGACGCTGACGGTGGTGTTGGCGGCGGCGGCGAAGAACCGCCAGCCGCTGCCGGCGCGGAGCCGGGAGGCGTCTTCGGCGAAGGTGGTGTCGCGGCGGTGGTGCAGGCCGTTTTCTATTGCCCAGTGTTTTCTGTCGGTTCGCAGGAGGGTGGCGGGGCTTGCCTGAGCGGGGGTGAGCGCGGTGATCGTCAGGACTGTCTCGCAGGACAGTTTCGCTCCGCAGGCGGCTGCGCAGGTGATGGGGTCGTGTTCGCCGGCGGCGCGGCAGGCGGCTGCGTTTGCCTTGCCGCGGGCGGTGTGCCGGTAGCGTTCGGTGAGGGTGAGCTGGACGGTTCCGGGGAATCTCGCGGTGATGCCGTCCGGGATCAGGGTGGTGACGCGGATGGTGCGGATCTCGTGGCGTCCGTGACTGACTTCGCTGGTGGCGTGCAGCACCGGCTCGTCCTCCCAGGGGTGAGCGTCGGCGAGGGCGTACATGCCGGGCTGGTTGTCCTTGAAGTTGAGCATCCACTTGATGCCCGCGGCGTTCATCGCTGTCACGTGCCCCGTCTGGGTGTGCATTGCATCTGCGGTTACGACGATCACCTGGTCTTCCGCTTCCGCGGCGCCTTCCGGTCCGCTGCCTCCGCCTTCACGCCCGTCGCCGTCGCCGTCGCCGGCGGCGGCGGCGGCGCGGGGGCTGTCGAGGATGGCGTTGATGAGGGGGACGAAGCAGGTGATCTCGTTGGTCTTGGCGTGGATGCTGTCCTGTCCCAGGACGGTCCCGGTGGTGACGTCGTATGCAGAGAGCAGGTGCGGGCGGGTGCCGTCTGGCTGGATCGCCCCGCGGACGCTCTTGCCGTCGATGGCGATGTGCCGCCACTTCAGCCGTCCCGCAGCGTTCTCTGCCCGCAGCCAGGCGCACATCTGCTCGTCAGCGGCCTGCGCGTCGGCGGCGCGGACGGCCCGTTTGATGGTTTTCGGGGACGGCGGCACGTACCGGCGCAGCCGTTCGTTGCAGCGGATGCCGCAGCGCCGCAAGGCTTCCTGCGGCATCTTCGAGGCGAACTGCCCGCACGCGTGCACCGAGTTCGCGCCCGAGAGGCGGGCGACGACCACGACGACGAGGATCGCGGCCAGGTCATGGCGGATGCCGTTGGCCTTGCGGTGATCACCGACGCCGGCCAGGTAGCTGAGCAGGCTCCCCGCGCCGGCGCCCATCCGCAGCTCGTTGAAGTCGGGGGTCGTGCGGCCGGTCAGCGGGCGGGTGTCGAACCCGGCTTTCAGCGCCTTGAGGGCGCCGGGGGCCAGCTCCCGGATCCAGTAGGTTTTCGGCTGCCCGTTGCGGACGTAATGCGAGGTGCCGCGGCTGCGGCTGTAACCGGCGGTGTGCCCGGCCGCGCTGAACCCGGATGCCTTGTACACCGTCCCGGCGTGCGTGGAGGGATCGGTGAAGGATTCCGCCGCTGCCAGCCGCACCCCGAACGCGGCCAGGTAATCGGCGGGCAGCACGCGGATCATCGCCGCCAGCGACCGTGATGCCGCCTGCGCCGTCCCCGCCGCGGCCGGCAGGACGCACAGCCGCTGATTGCAGCACAATCGCTCCAGCCGCTCCGCCCGCTGCTCATCCGACCAGCCGACATGCGCGTCGCGGGCCGGCAGCCGCCACGCCGCCGACCCGAACGTGCCCAGTACCAGCGGCACCCCGCCGGCTTCCGCCACGTACCGCAGCACCCGGCCGGAAGCGGCAGCCCCCAGGCTGTGATGCTCCGCCATCAGCGCGTTGTACCAGGCCGTCTCATCGGGCCGGATCAGCCGCACCCGCAGCTCAGGACCATCAGTATGCTCACTAGTCACTACCTACGCATACCAGACACAAGCCGCTTCTGTCCACTCGGACATATAGCCGCAGGTCAACGATCTACACCCCTATTTTGACCCCCACCCTGACTCCGACAGCCAGGCAGATGATCGGACTGCCGCCCCGATCGGCGGATATCGCGTGTCAAGCCAGCAGCGGCTTCGACAGAGCGTGATATCGCAGGCCATCTGTGTCGGCTCGGTTCGGCCCGGGTCGGGCTTGGCTCTCGGGCATCGGCCGCGGCGCCGGGATAGTTCATTTTGGCTGGGGTGCCGGGGCAGACTGGCGGGGTGACGTCGAAGTATGACTCGTACTGGGCTGGGCGGCTGGGAGAGATCCGCGCCGGGGTTGAGCGCGCAGCGGCCGGCTTGCCTGCGGTTGCCGGGCTGCCGGGCCTGCGTGGTGCAGGTGAGCGGGCGTCCTGGTACGGGTTTGCCGAGGTCCGCGGCCGCGGCCTCACGCGCAGCTCGATGGCGCACGCTACATCGTTGGGAAGGGCGGTCGCGGCGAGCAGCATGTGCGCGGCATGGCCGCAGTGCGTGGTCCGGTTCACCATCGCCGCACCCGGGGACACGCTGACCATCACCGCTGCTCAGAGCCGTTCCGGCCAGCAGGACGGGGCGGCGGTCACGCCCCAAGGACCGGCGCGCGGCGCAGGGGAGCCCGGCCTCCTCGCCCTGGTCCCGCGAGATGCCCCTCCCGCCGATCGCGGCGGGCTGGACGAGACAGCGGTAAGCCGGTTCTACCTGGCGCTGGGCCAGCTGGCCC
>JBOHCP010000415.1:0-5138 GCA_050698875.1 Streptosporangiaceae bacterium
CCGTAGGGCACGGCGACCTGCCCGATCACCTGCCGGGTGCGGGCGGCGTCCAGCAGCGCCTGCGCCTGGTGCCAGATATGGTTGCCGTGCCGGTCGAGCTGGTGCCGTGTGACCTTGTCGACGGCTTCGCGCTGGCGTTCGGCGCCGATCCGGTAATAGATCCGGGTGGTGTCCATCGAGTCGTGGTCAAGTAGCTCGCGGAGCACGTCGACGGGGACTCCGGCGTCGGCGTGCCGCTGGGCGTAGGTGTGCCGGTAGGCGTAGGGGAAGACGCTGGCCTTGTCGAATTCGGCCTGGGTGCCGCCGTGCCGGATCATCAGCGCGGGCAGGGCGTCGACCCAGGTCCGGTGGTTCTCGTTCAGCGTGGCGGTCCGCAGCGGCTTGGTGCCGCGGGGGTTCATCTTCGGCGCCGGGAGCAGTTTCAGCTCGCCGGCCGGCGTGTGCGGGTAGCGGTCACGGACGCGCTGCTGCTGGCCGGTGATCAGCCGGGCGGTGATGTCAGTGATGGGCAGCTCGCGTCGCCGGCGCTGGCATTTGAGGTTGTCATAGACCAGGACGTACTTGCCGTTCTTGTCTCGTTCCAGGCAGTCCCAGGGCAGGTCGCAGGCTTCTTCGGGCCGCCGCCCGGTGTCCATCAGCAGCTCGATCGCCACGGGCACTTCCGCGCAGCTGGTGATCTGTGCGACCTCGGGCAGCCCGTCGCATAGCTGCCGCATGATCTCCGGCGGAAGGGCACGGCCGGGTTCGTCGCCCCTGTCCTTGCGGGGTACGTCCTCCTTGAGCAGGCCGAAGTCGTCGGCCAGCCCCGCCAGCGCCTCGCCGTGCCGGGTCAGGCCCGCCAGCCGGGCGCAGGTGAGCACCGTGCGGGTATGCCGCAGGATGTCGATGCGGCGGTTGAGGCTGAGGGTGCCGGACTGCTGCAGGAAGGCCAGCCGGCTGGTGAAGGCGGTGATGTCGCGGCGCCCGGGCCGGGCCGGGTCGCTGCCGTGGTCGCCGCGCTGCACGCGCAGGCTGGTGTCCAGCTCGGTCAGCGAGCTGAGCGTGTACTGCCAGATGTTGGCGGCGTTGCGGCCGCGGCGCCGCGGCAGGTCCTCGGCGGCCCACCGCCTGGCGGCTACCCGCAGCCAGCCGAGGCCGATGACGGTGAAGTCCAGGCTGCCGCGGTGCCCGAACACGCGCAGATCCCAGACGTCCTTGCCCTGCTCGGCATCGGGTGAGGACAGGGCCAGACGGCAGTGGTCGGCCAGCGAGCGCAGCAGGTAGCGGCGCTGGCGGCGGCCCGGGGCCGGAAGCTCGGTGATCGAGGCTGCCTGGGTCCGGCGCAGGTCATCACACAAGGGACGCAGCACGGCGCGGTGTGTCTTGATTCCCTCCGCGCAGCGCCGCTGCAGGCCGTAGAGGATCTCCGCGACCGCCAGCGGGGGCAGGCCGCGCATGCTGATCGTGCCCGCTTCGGCCACGGCGGGCTCGGTGCGGCGCCATTGCTCCGCCTCCAGGCCGGGATCGCTCTTCGCCGCCTGGCGCCACCGGCTGTGGTGGGCCTTGCAGAACAACGATGTGCCGCTGTAGCGCAGCCGCGGGCAGGCCAGCACCCGGCACGGCCCGAACCCCGGCAGCGGGCTGACGCCGGGCCGGGCGAGGAACGCCTCCACCGTCAGCTTGAGCACGACACGCTGCTGGTGGTCGTGCGCCGCGCACAACGGCCGCCGCCGCGATTCCCACGGGCGCGGGCAGCCCGCTGCGCACCGGCCCACGCCGATCGTGTAGGTCTTCGCGCACGCGGCGGGCACCTCGCGGGTCCCGGTGCGGGCCATGTAACTGGCGCACGCCGCGCAGAGGCCCGCCGCTCCCCGCCTGGTCTCGGCTATCGCGTCGCATCCCGGCACCTGGCAGACCGGCCAGCCAAGTGTCGGGTGGCTGGCGGGCAGGGACAGCATCATCGTCCGGGCATCCCAGCCGATCTCGGCCAGGAACCCCTCCGCAAGCAGGGTTTCCAGGCGTGACGCGCTGTCCCCGGCCGCCAGGCCTGCGGACGCCAGCGCCAGCGCGGTCACCAATCTCCCTCACCGGCCGCGCCTGCCCGGGGCGAGGGCACCCGGTCGACGGCCTGGCGAAGCCGCTGCGGGGCGGGGTGCACGTAGACCTGCGTCGAGCTGGCCGAAGCGTGGCCCAGGAGATCCTGGACCTCATCTAGGGCTCCGCCCGCATCCAGGACATTGCTGGCGAAAGCGTGCCGCAAGGCGTGGGGAACCACGGCCTGATCCAGCCCGGCTCGCTGGCACAGCGCCGTGAACAGCTCGTTGACCGCTCCCGGCTTCATCGGCGCGCCGACCGGCGGCCGGAACAAGTTGACGAACACGAAGTCGCCCACCGACGCGCCGCCGACACCGGACCGTTCCAGCACGTACTGGTCGTGGGCCTGGACCACCAGGCGGTCCACCGGCACGGCGCGCGAGCGCCGTGACTTCGCCCAGGCGCCGTTCGCGTTGTCCCGGCGGACAACGTGCAGGTGGGAGCCCGGGAAATCACAGCCCAGGCCGGAGGAATCGACCAGGAAGTGGATGTCCTCGCGGCGCAGGCCGACCGCTTCGCTGCGGCGCAGGCCCGCCCGGCACAACAACAGGACCAGCAGCCGATCGCGCGCCGAGCGGCACGCCCGCAGCAACGCCACAGCTGCCTCGTCACTAGCCCGGCGCGGCCGTGACGCGGGCACCTGCACGTGGTGGCGTGCCCGCATCCGCAGCCGCCCGGCACCGTCTTCCCCGCGGGCCTCCGCCGGAAGCCGGCGGCTGTCAGCCAGCTCATACAGCTGACGCAGCACCTGCGCCGGGGCTTCGCCCTGATCCACCGCGAAGCACAAGAACCCGCGCACCGCAGCCAGGATGGCGTTGATCCGCCGCGGGCCGCGCACCGGCACGGCACCGGGCCCGGGAACAACGACCGGCCCGCCCGCGCCGCCGCGCGAGGGAGCATGCCGCAGCCACAAGATGAATGACCCCAGCTGGCCCGCCGCTGCCGTCCAGTCCCGGCCGGTATCGCAGCACCACGCCAGGAACAGCGCTACCGCGCCCGCGTAGGTCTTGGTCGTCGACTCCGCATCATCACGGCCGAACCGCACATGCCGCAGGTACGCATCCGCCACCGGCACCAGCCGCAGCTCGTCGTCGACCACCGTCCAGTACCGGACGCCCGACGGCATCCGGACCAAGAACGCGTCCACCCTGCCATCCGTCTCCGGCCCCCCACGGCCCCGACATCAGCCACATAACCAGCACAGGAAGAGAATGTGCGGCAGACACGCCGAATATTCCGCTGCTGCAACAGTCAGCAACGCCTGCTCGACCCCGAGGGAAGCCCGGGTAGTGCGCCTGCCCGCGCGCACTACGCGTCATCCGCCACGGCGCCGCGCTGATGACCTGGGCTGCGGTCACCCGCCGCAGCGGGCGATCCGGCACCGTCCCGCCGTCGTGCAGCCGGAACGACACCGACGGCTCGCTCAACCGCGTGCCGTCCGCGTCCTGGCCACCGCGAACGTGATCCTTCGTAGCCGTACCGCCTCAGAACGCGACACTATCCCCGCCGCGGCCCGCCGGCTGGCAGCGACACGCAGGCACGCGCGGAACAGCGAAGACCCGCCCCCCAGCCGGGAAGCCGGCCGGCTCAGCGCCGACCAGCAGGAGCTGATCAGCCGTCACCAGCGGCAGGCCGCCAACGCCCCGCCCGGCGCCCGGACCGTGGTGTTCGCATTCCTGGCCTACCCCGAGCCAGCCCCGGATGCAGGCTCCAGCTACTCAGAGTGATGTGCAACATGGCACTGCTCAGATATGTGACTACCAGCGATAAATGGCGCGTGATCTGTGGTGTCTGGCTGCTTTCCCAGCTTTAGCTGGCGTGATCTGCCAGTTTTAGCTGGCATGTTGGTCCGGCTACCAGTTTTTGGTTGGCGTCCCGCTGTGACGGCGGGCTTCATCGCTGATCCGGGGACGCGGGGACGCGGGGACGCGGCCGTGGCCGCGGGAGCGGCGTGGCGTCCTGTTAGTACGGGCGGGCGTGAGGGACGGGGGGGAAGGCGGTGAACAGCTCGGTCATCTCGACGCCGAGGACGTTGGCGAGGGCGAACGCGCGGTCGACTGAGATTGCCTGGCGGGCGTGCTCGACCTGGGCGTAGAACGACCGGCTCAGCCCGGCTTGCCTGGCCACGGCTGTCTGGGTCATGCCCCTGCTCTCCCGGATCTCGCGTAGCCGGCGGCCGAGCGCGATGCGGGCCTGCCGGATGATGGCGTCGCGGCTGTCGTTGTTCACGTCCTGCACCTTCGAAACGGTAGCGCGCGCCTAGCGTGTTCTTTATTTTAGACACTTATGATAGATATTAAAGACACTGCGAGCAGGGGCCCGCGATGAGGCCGGCGGCGGCTCCGCGGCGGGCTGCCGGTGACACGGCCGGTTCCGCTGCGGAACGGCCGGAAGGTGCGACTGCGGCGCTGGCATCGGATTGCTGTGGCCTGACTGACCTGGCCCGGATGTGCGCGGTGACCGATGACGATCGCCGGGCGCTGCGCCTGACTGCCGGGTGGAGCGGCCGGTGGGTGACCACGTGGAAGGTCGCCGGGCTGGATGTGACCTGCCCGGTGGCGGGCATGGGTGGCTTCCCGGTGCCTGGCTGCGGGCCGGTGCGGCATTTCACCTGGTCCACTCGCCAGGGGCACCGGCCGGGGTTGCAGAGCCTGGCCGGCACCGGGCGGCTGCACGGGTTCGAGAGCCACGCCGAGCAGCGGCTGCTGCTGGCCCTGGATTTCCTGGGCTCGCGCGAGGTGGTGTCGCAGCCGCACCGGATGCGGTTCGAGTCGGCGGCGGGGCCGCGGGAGCACACTCCCGATTTCCTGGCCGTCACCGGCGAGGGCACGTGGCTGCTGGATGTGCGGCCCGCGGACCGGATCGAGCCGGCCGACCGGGTCAAGTTCGCCGCCTCGGCCGAGGCGGCGCTGTCGTGCGGGTGGCGGTATGGCGTGGTGGGCGGCTGGCGGCCGCACGTGATGACCGTCCTGGACACGCTGTCGGCGCAGCGGCGGCCGCTGCGCGACCCGCTCGGCCTCACCCAGCCGCTGCTTGCCGCGGCCGGCGGCGGTGCGGTGCGGTTC
>JBOHCP010000416.1:0-5131 GCA_050698875.1 Streptosporangiaceae bacterium
TCGCGGCGCTGGCCGACCTGCCGCCCGGCCGGCGGCGCGGTCCCTTGGCGTTCCGGCCGGCCACGCGACTGCGCGCTCCGCGCGCGTGTCCGCCGGGGCTCGTGAACAGGTACACGGTCGCCCTGGCCAACGAGGTCTGGTACCGCAAGGCACCCCGCCGCCGGGAAGGGGAGATCCAGAGCATCGGCGCGTTCTTCCACCCGCTGGACGGCATCCGGAACTGGAACACGGTCTACGGGCCGGGCGGCTTCCGGCAGTACCAGTTCGTCGTGCCGTTCGGTCAGGAGCAGGTGCTGCGCCGCTGCCTGGAACTGATCAGCGCCGCCGGCGCCCCGTCCTTCGTCACCGTGCTCAAGCGGTTCGGACCGGGTAACGACGGGTACCTGTCGTTCCCCGCGCCCGGCTGGACGCTCGCCCTGGACTTCCCCGCCCGCACGCGGGGGCTGGCGGCGCTGCTTGACCGGCTCGACGCCGACGTGCTCGCCGCCGCCGGGCGAGTATACCTCGCCAAGGATTCCAGGGTCAGCCCGGAGACGTTTGCCGCGATGTACCCGCGGCTGGCGGAGTTCCGCGCGGTGCGCGCGGATGTTGACCCGGCCGGCGTGCTGACCTCCGACCTCGCCCGGCGGCTGGCCCTGTGACCCAGCCTGGCGGGGTCAGAAGATCACGAAGACCTTGCGGATGGTCTCGTGAATCTGCCAGGTGCCTGCCCAGCCCCTCGGGAAGAACGCCGTGCCGCCCGCGCTGATCTCGACCGGCGTGCCGCCGTCGGGCGTTACCGTCATCCGCCCGGCCAGGATGTGCACGAACTCGTGGTCTTCCTGTTTCCAGTACGACGGCCTGGGCGTGCACTCCCACACGCCGATCTCCTGGCTTCCGTCTTGCCAGATGTCGAGCCCTCGGGTCTGCATAGGCTCGCCGGTAGCCTCGTCCAGCGGGCCAGAGTCCTCGAGCTCAGCGGTAGCGGCCGCGGCCAGCTATGGGGTGAGGTCGGACATCGCCAGCTGTTTCCTTTCGTCTGGTCTGTGCTAGGGCAGGGTGAGCTTGCCAGGTGCCTGAGGTGCGTGCTCAGGGAACGGCAGCGCGATCGGATCGGTGCCGAGCCTGCTGTGCCCGGACGCGTCGAACCGGTCGAGGCCGAGGTCAGCCACGTCGACCACGCCGGATGTTCCTGTCAGCGCGACATCGGCAGCCGTGCGGGCGACAGCAGGGCCCCACATCATGCCCGCGCCGCCGGCGCTGGCGATGACGACGCCCGCCAGCGTGCCCGCATCGCGGATCGCGGGGCCGATGATCGGCAGATGGTCGGGGGTGTAGTCGATGGTGGCCGCCCAGGTCCGCCGCAGGCCGAGCCCGGCGGTGACCGGAACCAGCTCGGCCAGCCGCTGCCGCATCCGCGCCAGGTACGGCTCGTCCACGCAGGCTGCCTCGCCGGGAGGCTCCGCGGGGTTGCTCATGCCGAACAGCAGCCCGCCTTCTTCTGGCCGCCAGTACAGCCCTGCCGCCAGGTCAAACACCATAGGCACCCGCTCGGCGGCCAGCGCGGGGTGCGGCTCGGTGACCGCGACCTGGTGACGCACGCCACCGGCAGGCACCCTGAGGCCAGCCAGGCCCGCCACCGCCGCGAGCTCGGGGCCGCCGGTCAGCACGACCAGCGGAGTGCCGATCTCGCCGCCCGACGTCTGCACGGCCGTCACCGCGTCGCCGCTGGTCTTCAGGCTGAGAAACTCGACGCGCTCGCGAATCTGAACGCCGGCGGTGGCCAGCGCCACGGCGTAAGCGATGACGTTGCGGGGCGGGTGCAGGTAGCCGTCGGCAGCGCAGTACGTGCCGCCAAGGGTCCGGCCAGGCGCCAGGGTCGGGTTGAGCGTTTCGAGCTGTCCCGGCTCAAGCCAGCGGACCGCCAGGCCGAGCCCGTTCTGCATGGCCATCCGCTCGTGCGCCGCGGCGACGTCGGCCGGGGTGAAGCACGGGAGCACGTAGCCCTGCGGCGTGAAACGGCATCCATGGTGGCGGCGGCGCACGCCCCAGTCTGCCAGCCGGTCTGGCCGGCCTCGATCGACGCGCGCGCTACCGCGGCAGGCTCGCCTCGACCGCGGAGACGAGCTCGGGCGCGTCGGGTGCCGTCCTCGGGCGGAACCGGCCAAGGACCGAGCCGTCCGGGCCCACCAGGAACTTCTCGAAGTTCCACTGGATGTCGCCCGCCTCGCCGCCGGCGTCGGCCACGGCGGTCAGCTCGGTGTAGATCGGGTGCCTGCCCGCGCCATTCACCTCGATCTTCTCGAACATCGGGAAGCTGACGCCGTACGTGGTCGAGCAGAACTCGGCAATCTGCTCCGGGGTGCCGGGCTCCTGGCCGCCGAACTGGTTGCACGGGAAGCCGACCACCGAGAAACCCTGGTCAGCGAACTGCCCGTGCAGCGCCTCCAGACCCGCGTACTGCGGGGTCAGGCCGCACTTGGAGGCGACGTTGACGATGAGCAGTGTCTTGCCGGCGAGGTCGCCGTCCGCCAGCGACGAGGGTTCGCCGGTCAAGGTGTTCACGGGAATGTCGCGCAGAGTCACGTCGATTGGTCCTCACGCTCGGGGAAAGGCCGCACTGGTTCCGCGCGGCACAGCGGCTAACGCCGCCGATACCCCGGATATGCCGGGTGAGCTGCACCAGGCCGGTCGCTCGGCAGCCGCCCCGCGCAGGGTGCACGCGGGCCGGCGCAGTCATGATCGTGCAGCCGACGCCCTCGCGCCCCTTTGGCAGTACCGCGTCGAGTCATATCCGTATTCGCGGCCCGGCATTCGGCAGCGCAGTGTCAGAGGCAGCGCGACGGGCGTCGGCGGTCGCGAGCAGACTGCGACCGGACAGGCGAGCGCAGCCCCGAAGCTAGCCCGTTCCGGCCCTGGCCATGCTCTTCCAAACCTCGGTGCCGGTGTAACCGCGGGCGACTTGGGTGACGAACTGGTAGACGGCGTCCTCGTCCGGCGACAGCGGGCCCGGCCTGGCGTGCCGCGACGTGAGGCCGCGCTGCACCGACTCGCAAGCACTCCAGTCCTGCCGGTTGGTGATGTCCCAGAACTCGACGGCGTAGCCAGGGTCGAAGCCGGGCATCACCAGCGACTCGGGGGCGAACGCCCAGCTGCACTGGATGAGCGTGCGGTCGACCGCGACGGGCGTCAGCACGGGCGTCATCACGTAGTCGGGGTGGAGACTGAGCAGCACGTTGGGGAAAATGCTCACGTAGATCACTGTGCGCAGGCTGGCAGCGGCCAGGCCGCGGAGCGGAGCGCCGAGGCTCGTGCCGTCGAGCGACATGGTGTCCATGCCGTCCCGCAGTCGCATCCAGCCGCCGAGCCACGGCCCGGTCGTCTGGTAGTTCTCCCCGCTACTCGGCGGGCTGACCCGGCACAGCTCGGGATGAATCACCGGGCAGTGGTAGCACTCGTGGTAGTTCTCGGTGAGGATCTTCCAGTTGGCCGCGGCGTCGTAGGAGTGGCGGCCGGCGATGCGCAGGCGTTCCGGCTCATACGGGGCGACCAGCGGGTCCAGGTCGGCCAGCGCGGGCTCCATAGGCTCGGCGTCTCCCGAGCCGTCAACGAAGATCAGTCCGTGCCAGTCCGTGACCGGCAGTTCGACCAGCCCCCAGCCGGACTCGTCGAAGCCCGGCGTGCCCTTGAAGCCCTTGGCGGCGCGTAGCTCACCAGACAGTCCGTAAGTCCAGGAGTGATAAGGGCAGATGATCGCGGGCCGCTGCGCGGAGTCGCCGCACGGCAGCAGTTCGTGGCCGCGATGCCGGCAGAAGTTCGCGAACGCGTGCAGCGCGCCGTCGCCGTCGCGGCTGAGCAGCACGCTGCCGGCGCCGACCGGCACCGCGCGCTGATCGCCGGGGCTCGCGAGCTCGGAGGCGAACCCCACACAGGTCCAGCCGCCGTCGAAGAAGTGCTGCTGTTCCCACCCGAACACGGCCGGGTCGGCGTAGGCCGCGGACGGCAGCATCCGGCTCTCGCCGAACGGACGCGTGGCCTCGGCAACTCCGGCTGGGTTGAGCGGCGCGACCGGTCCGCGCGGTCGGCCCGTCGCGGGCAGTTCACCCGGTATGGGCGGTCGCGTATTTTGACTGATCATACAGTCAAGCTTAGGCGGCGGCGTCTTGGCCTGTCCAGCCGGGCATCGCGCTAGGCGGTGATTGCGGGGGGACGCGGCGCGCGGCGCAGCCATTGCCAGAACGTGCGTCGCGGCCGGCGGGGCGGAGGGGGTGGCCCGGCGGTGATGCCTGCGCCGTGAACCGAGCCTGCGATCTCGACGCGCAGCTGGACGGGGACGTCAGGGCCAGGCGGCTCGGGCAGCGTGACGCTCCCGCCGTGCAGTGATATGTCATCGGCGTCCACCACGATGCCCGGTCTGGTGATCAGCCTGAGCCCCCCGCCTCGCACCTCGGCGGTGATGCGCAGCAGCGGCTGGGTGATCACCGCCTCGGTGAAGTCCAGCGTCACGCCGCCGCCTCTCACCTTGACGTCCAGTTCCTTCGGCACTACCCAGCGGCCATCCCGGCGGGCGCTGCTGCCATGGACGTGGATCCGTACCAGGTCCTTCGCCGTGGCGCTCGCCGCGCCCGCGCCGGGCGGCACGACAGCGGCACCCGGCCTGGCCGGCAAGTCGGCAGTCAGCGGCGCGAGCTCGGCGTAGGTCCTGGCGGTGAGTGCGCGTTCCAGGCGGTCGTCCAGTTCTTCCGCGGACAGCCGGCCGTCCCCGGCGGCTACCCGCAGCAGTTCCACCACCTGATCGCGGTCCGCGTGCGATGCGCGGAGTTCCTCGCCCGCGACGGCGGCAGGCAGGTCGCTCTGGCCGCCTCTGCTGGATTCCGGTTCCGCCATGCCCGAACCCTAGGGCAGCGCGCCGATCCGCGCCACGCCAGGCGACCTCGCAGCGGGAGTCAAGTCCGACGCGACGTACGTGAAGCTCGTGCACGAACTGAGTTCCTAATCCCGCACCGGCGGAGCCGCGTCCGCGCGTGCGTGTCGCCCGGTCCCATGCCACTGGCGAAAAGACGGTCCCATCAAGCTGGCGGACGCCACGTGAGGCCACGAATGGGTGCCCTTCGGTGGCGCGCGTCTGTGATCTGCCCCGGACTTTCCGGAC
>JBOHCP010000417.1:0-5126 GCA_050698875.1 Streptosporangiaceae bacterium
CTCCTGCGACGCCTACCAGGCGATCAGTGCACATGTCTTCGGCTCGCAACGTCCACGTGATCACCGTCCATCACGACGACTGGTGCCCGGTACTCGCGGCACACCAGGCAGCAGGAGGTACACCCCGATGACCGGCAACGAGGCCAGCGTCCAGGCCGACGCTCACGTCCAGCCCGCGGCCCTGATTGATGACTGCCTGTTCTATATCACGCTCCGGACCAGGCAACGGGCCACGCCAGCCGAGACGAGGCAGGCGCTCAGGCAGGACGCCCGTGAGCGGAGTGCCCGGTGACCGCCCCTGCCGCGGGCCGTGCCCGGCTGCTGGTGTCGGTCGCGGGCTGGCTTGCCCGCTGGCGGGGCGACCTGGTATTCGCGCTCGTGGTGCTCGTCGCCACGGTCGCGGCTGGCGTGGTCGTTATGACGATGGTGTCCCGGTGACCGCCGTTTGCTTCGCCTGCAAGGCGCAGCCTGCGGGCAACGACTACGCCGGGCCGCACAGCGCCTGGTGCCCGGCGTGCCAGCCACGGGACGAGCGGCCGGTCCGTGCAAGGGAGCACCGCTGCGCCGCATGCGGGGAGACGTTCGGCCCGCTGAGCTTGTTCGACTGCCACCAGGCCGTCGAGTACGGCAGGCTCCCGCCGGTCGCGTGCACGCAGCCAGACCGCCTCGGAATGGTCAGGGACGCCCGAGGCACGTGGCAGACCCCTGAGGGCGTCGTAGCGCGTGCACGCCGCGCCGCAGCGATGGCCGGGCGGGCACGCGAGGCAAGGAGCGCAGCATGACAAGAGCGAACCGCCGCAGCCACTCGCCCGCCTGGCAGGCAGCCAGGAACGCGCGCCGGGCACGCCGTGACCAGCTCCGCGCCCGGGGCCTGCTGGCCGAGCAGGCCCGTGACGGCCTGGGCTTCATCATCAAGCGCGGCAATGACGGCACAACCACGCTCGCCGACCCGGGCGCGAGGGACCGCGCCCTCTGGCAGGCCGCCAGCGCTGACCGGACCGCGGCATGACCGCCCCGGCGACCCGGACTCACGGCACGGCGTGGGAGTCGGCTCGCGCAACCCGCCGCCAGATCCAGCAGTGGGCGCACCTGAAGCCCGAGCGGATCAGTGCCCTGATCCTGGAGCACAAAGCCCGCTATCCCGGCACCGTCATCTCCGTCGAGCGGCAGGGAACGGGCAAGCGGGGCGCCGCCGGAGGCAAGCCGGTGATCTACGTCTACGCGCCTGCTGTCGGCGGTGGCCCGGTGACCGGGCGAGCGTCAGAACCTGGCCACGGCCAGCAGCGGCCAGTCGACCTGGCTGCCATCCAGGACGCCGAGACCGCGCAGCCTGGTCAGGGTGTTCTGCACCGTGACCCGGTGCAGGGACGTGCGGGCCGCCAGCTGCGACGCGGCCGGGGTGCCGCCGCCGTCGCGGGCCAGCCACATCAGGGCAGCCAGGACCAGCTTGGCTGTCGGGTCCAGGGCGGATGCCCAGAGGATCTCCTCCCGGCCTGCCTTGACCGGGCCGCCGGGCCGCCACGTGTACCCGGCGGCCTCCATCCGCGCCCGGCCGACCCGGCCGGCCAGGCCGGCGGCGCTGCGGGTGGCCATCCAGTCGGTGACATCCCACGGGCCGCGGCCAGGGGCGTGCAGGTCGCAGACGACGGCGGAGGAGGCGGTGCCGGCGATGGCGTCCAGGACGGTGGCGGCGTGGCGGCGCCCGGGACCGTCGGCGTCGGGCAGCACCACGGCGTGCCGGCCTGCCAGGTACGGGGTGTAGGAGTCCAGCCAGCCCATCCGGGTACCGCACGGGTTCGTCGTCGCGACGAGCCCGAGGCAGGCGAGAGTCTCGCAGTCACGCTCGCCCTCGCAGACGTGGACTGTGGCACCGGGCGGCGCGGCAAGAAGCTCGGGCAGCCGGTAGAGCACGGCCGTCTCCGGGGCGACGGGGTTTTCCATCGGGGTGCCGTCCGGCGCCTCGATGGAAAAGTCCTTGGGCTGGTAGCGGACGACGGTGTAGGCGAGGGTGCCGTCCTGGTGCCGGTAGTCGTAGCGGGCTGCGGGGACAGCGGAACGGGCGCTGCCTGCGCCCTGGCTGGTCAGCCACGTGCGGAGGCCGGGGTAGCTGGCGCCGAACCACGGCTGGGCGAGCAGCCAGCGGCAGTAGCCGGTGTCGGCGGCCATCCGCTCGGCAGGCTGATCACGATACTTTCCGAACGGGACTGTGCGGTGCGGTGCCGCCCGGGCGGCCTGCTCCGCGCCGGCGTCGTCATCCCAGTCCCGCACATCGATACCTGTAGTCACGGACTACAGCCTATCCTGCGTGCCTGTAGCCCGGTGCTACAGCCTGGCGGGTGTCGCGGCACCCGTGGTGTAGCCGCACGCTACACGCCGGCCGCAAGCCCTGTAGCCGGCCGCTACACGCTACGGGGCGTCCCGGCGGACGGCGTGCCGCCGGCGGGCCATCCGCAGCGCCGTCGCCGGGCTGATCACGGACAGCAGCCTCACCGAGACGCGCCGGCCCGGCAGGACCCGCGGCGTCCTGCCCGGCGGCCCGCACGTCCGCGTGTACCAGCTCGCCCCGGGCCTGCGGGGAGCGAGTACGCCGGACCGCACTCCGCGTACTGCAGTCAGTGCCAGCCACGTGACACCCGGCAGCAGCCGCAGGGGTCCCAGTGCGGCTGCGCCGCGTGCGGGCGGGTGTTCGCGACGCTGACGGACTTCGACGGCCACCAGCCGGGCCGGTGCCTTGATCCGGCAGCGATGGGCCTCGAGCGGGCGGGGGCCGCGTGGGGCACTCCGGCGGGCAACGCGCACCGCGCAGGCCTGGCCGGACGGCTCTTCCGTGGCAAAATCCCGGCCGATCAGCCAGCCGCGCGCATGACGGGTACCCGGCCGCGCCCGCGGGATGAGGAGGACCGGCTGCGCGAGATCCGGGAGCTGATGCGCCGCGGCTACGTGCGGCCGCTCGACGAGCCGCCCTCGCTTGCCCAGATGGGCCGGGCTCGCGCCCGGCTCGAGCAAGGACACGCCGGACACGCGACCGGGAGGCGGAGCACCGATGAGCGCTAGCACGAACCGCGAGCTGGCGGACCGGGCCCGGCAGCTGGCCGAGCGGAGCGTCGGCTACCAACGGCGTGCCGCGTTGTGCGCGTGCGTGGCGCTGGGCACGACCGGCACGGTCGGCGCCGCCCGCAACGCCCTGGCTGACGTACTGCAGGGCGACGTCAGGGCGGCTGCGCTGGACCTGGTCGGCCAGCTCGCCGCGGCTCAGGGAGCACCCGCATGACTGAGCGGCAGACGACTGTCCCGGTGTGGCCGGTCCGCCGCGCCGCGGTGCAGGGCACCTGCGGCCGGCCCGACTGCACGACTCCGATCCACGCCGGCTCCGAGATCACGAAGCCTCCTGGCAGGCCGTGGCAGCACGTGACCTGCCCTGGCACGGGTGAGGCTGCGTGGCCGCGCAGCCGGCGGGAGGAGGAGCTGTGACCACGCTTGACGAGCTGCGCGCGCGGGGCTGCCGGCGCATCGCCTATCAGCAGGACGGTGCCGGCCCGTGGGTGATCGCCGGCCCGGATCCGCGGTGCCCGGTACACGGAGACGACGATGACGATGACTGAGCGGACCGCGCCCGTGCCGCCTGCGCTGACATGGCACGCCGTCGGCGGGCTGGTGTCGGTCGCGATCGACGCCGCGGCCAGCAGGCACATCCTCGGCCGCCAGGTCGATGACGGCGACACCCCGCTCGTGGTCGCGGAGGTCAGCCGCCAGCTGCTGTGGTCGCTCCCGTACGCGTCCGACGGGCTGCCGGTGCGGGTGGCCGTGGCTGTCCTGGCCGCGATCGGCGAGGACGAGCCGTGACCGGGGCGCGCCCGTTCCCGCCGCGAGTCCTGGCGCTGATCGACGTGCGTGACGAGCGCCGCTGCCAGCGGTGCGCCACCGGCAGCGAACTGCACCACCATCACCGCAGGGGCAAGGGCCAGGGCGGCTCCCGCGCTCCGCACACCCAGTGCCCGTGCAACGGCATCACTTTGTGCTGGCGGTGCCACGACTGGGCGCACGTGCGGGGACGGGCCGTCGCTGAGCGGCTCGGCTTCGTCGTGTCCCAGTCGGTCGCCGAGCCCGGCACGGTTCCGGTGACCCGGTTCGGCCGCGGCAGGTCGTGGTATCCGGCGTGCGACGGCGAGTGGGTGCCGGTCGCCGCGGCGGATGGCGAGGAGGCCTGGTGAACATGGAGCCGCTGTCGCCGCTCGACATCGAAGCCAAGTTGCGTTCGCTGGTGAACCAGCTGGGCCGCGCCCAGGCCGCGCTCAGGGAGGCGCGTGACGCCGAGGTCGACGCCCGCCACGCCTACGAAAGTGCCAGGCGCCGCGCCTTGCTGTCCGATAAGAGCCCGAAAGTCACAAGGGGCGGCTACACCGTCGCAGAGCAGCAAGCGTGGGTCGACCAGCAGTGCGAGGACCTGCGCTTCGCCGCTGACAAGGCGACCGTCGTCCGGGAGGCCGCGCAGGACCACCTGCGAGTCACGCTCGCCCAGGCCGAAATCGTGCGCAGTTTGGGCGCTTCTGTCCGACAGGCGTTCTCGATGGCCGGCATCGGCACCTAAACGTCCGGCGACTGCGGCCCGTGACGCGGTCTCCGGGCTCAGCCCATCACCCGAGAGGAGCACAGAACGATGGCAGCAGGCGATACGACGATCACGATCATCGGCAATTGCGTGAACGATCCTGAGCTTCGTTACACCCCGGCCGGGCTGGCGGTGGCGACTTTCCGGGTCGCCTCGACGCCCCGGTACCTCGACAAGGCGTCGAGCGAGTGGAAAGACGGCGACTCCCTCTTCCTGACCGTCACGGTGTGGCGGCAGGCAGCTGAGAACGTGACCGAGTCGCTCACCAAGGGCATGCGGGTGATCGTCACCGGGCGGCTCCGGCAGCGCTCGTACGAGACCCGTGAGGGTGAGAAGCGGACCGTCTACGAGGTCGAGGCGGACGAGGTCGGGCCGTCGCTGCGGAGCGCCTCGGCGAAGGTGAGCAAGACGAGCCGCTCGAGCAGCCCGGCCACGCCGCAGGACGACCCGCGGGCCAGTGACCCCGGAGGCAGCGGGTTCTCGGACGAGCCTCCGTTCTAGCCGCCATGTCCAGGAC